>CAIKGX010000237.1 GCA_903827075.1 uncultured beta proteobacterium
ATATTCGGCTCTGGGTACCGTGAAGGTAAAATCGGTCTTGGCATCCACCGATTGGTTCTGAATAATCATGTCCACATCAATATTGGCATCTGCAATGGGTCCCAAGATTTGATATGCGATACCAGGACGATCTGGTACATCAATCACGGTAATCTTGGCCTCATCGCGAGCGAATGCAATACCCGAAATAACTGCGGCTTCCATGGTGCTGTCCTCTTCAAATGTAATCAAGGTGCCTGATTTCATCTCTTCATCAAGATTCATCAAGGGATCTGTCAACGATGACAGAACACGGGTTTTAACTTTGTACTTACCAGCAAACTCTACCGAACGAATTTGCAATACCTTCGAACCTAAGCTAGCCATTTCTAGCATCTCTTCAAAGGTAATCTTATCCAAGCGACGAGCATCTTCACACACACGTGGGTCGGTCGTATAAACACCATCCACATCGGTATAGATTAAGCACTCATCTGCTTTTAAGGCTGCTGCCATTGCCACTGCAGACGTATCAGAACCACCACGACCTAAGGTAGTAATGTTGCCATCAGGATCCACGCCCTGAAAACCTGTTACTACCACGGCGCGGCCAGCATTGAGATCATTTAAGATCTTCTTGTCATCAATAGACTTAATGCGGGCTTTAGTAAATGCAGAATCCGTATGAACGGTTACCTGCCAACCAGCATAGCTAATCGCATCAACCCCTTCACGCATCAAAGCTAAAGCCAATAAACCAGAGCTAACTTGCTCACCAGTGGAGGCAATTTGATCAAGCTCGCGGGGTTTTGCATCCGGGTTAATGTCTTTTGCTAGGCCTAATAAGCGATTGGTCTCACCAGACATAGCTGAGGGTACAACCACCACTTGGTGGCCTGCACGCATCCATTTAGCAACGCGCTTAGCGACATTAGCTATGCGCTCAACCGAGCCCATGGAGGTTCCACCATATTTATGAACGATAAGAGCCATAAAAAACCGTCTATTAACAGGGAATTAAATTCCCTTTGATCTAAAAAGGGCTTATTTTACAGGGTTTTATGCACGTACTATCGCTTCTCAACCCATAGAGGCATCACTCTCTTCCCAGATGTAAGCAAACGGGGATAACTCACTCCTATCCCAGCCACAGCAATGAGTTCATCGCCGATATAGAGCAAGGGTGCCTGACGCTCCCATGGAGGCATATCTGCCTCTTGAAACAGGTTCTTCAGGGTCTTGCGTGGGCTATTGGGTTTAATTTGAATCTTCTCAGAGCCTTTGCGTTCCCGCAAGGAAATCAGACCCTGCTTTTGCGCCTCTTTGACAAATTGCTCAGGAAGTCCAAGCTCCTCGCTTTTAGTGGGAATAGCTTTAAAAGTCCACTCGCCTAAAGTTGTGGTGGCCACTTGCAATATGCCACGCCATAAACGAATACTGGCTTCATCATGCACCCACTCTAGGCTGGCATCTGCTTTGACTTTATAAAGGTCTTTCCACCATGACTCCAAGCGCTCATGTGAGGGCATCCCTAGGCCGTTAATCTTCAACCAATAGCGCATGAGATTATTGGCAGCTGGTAAATCTCGTTTGGCCAAATTGAGCAGCGGCATGAGACAAAGGGTACGTTCATTCAGGATCGCAGCACCATCTTGAATAGCTAAACGATCCAGTAATGCTTGTGACTCAGCCAGTAACTCGGCACTACGGGCGATATTGGCAATCGCTTCTGGTTGTATCTTTGCCAATCTTGGAATGATGTGCTTGCGGATGGCATTGCGTCGAAAGTGGGTATTTTGATTGCTAGGATCTTCAATCCATTTGAGCTGATGCACTTTGGCGTAGGCCTCTAGCTCTTCCTTACTTTGATTTAGTAGTGGTCGCCATAAGGTGATCTCCTGATCCTTGGCATGAAGGACGCGATCTTGTGGCATGCCTGATAGGCCGGCTACACCAGCGCCACGCAAGAGTTGCAAGAGCACAGTTTCTGCTTGATCGTTTTGATGATGGGCTAGCAGCAGATCTTTAATTCCATGATCTACGCAAAGATCACCTAAGGCTTCATAGCGCCCTGCTCTGGCTCTTGCCTCAATATTGCCTTGGGTCTGTTCTTGACTGAGATTCAGTAGGCGAAAATCAAAATGGATTTTGTATTTTTTAGCTAACTTCTCACAAAACTTGAACCATTCATCGGCGCTCTTTTGCAGTCCATGATGAATATGAAATGCCCAAACTTCGGTTGTAGCGTTTTTGTTCTGATTTACCTGACAAACCATATCGAGCAGAACAACCGAATCGAGGCCGCCACTTAAGGCAACCGCAATTCGTTTGCTTGCCTTAGGACTTGCTAGCGACTTCCTTGAACTTGCCATAACTCATCAAGCGTTCGTGTCGACGCTCGAGAAGCGCATCCACTTTCATGCCTTCGAAGGTTTTAAGGGATTCAGCTAAGGCTTTACGCATGGTCACCATCATTGCGTCATAGTCACGATGTGCGCCGCCGGTAGGCTCAGCAACAATCTTGTCGATCAAGCCTAAGGTTTTCAAGCGCTGTGCCGTTAAGCCTAATTGCTCAGCAGCTTCAGGCGCCTTCTCAGCTGTCTTCCACAAGATCGAAGCGCAACCTTCCGGCGAAATCACAGAGTATGTGGAGTTTTGCAGCATTAAGACAACATCACCCATCGCAATAGCTAAAGCACCACCTGAACCACCCTCACCAATAATGGTAGCGATGATTGGTACTTCGAGTTCTGCTTGCACGTATAGGTTGCGGCCAATGGCCTCGGATTGATTGCGCTCTTCGGCATCAATACCAGGGAATGCGCCTGGAGTATCTACAAAAGTAAATACTGGTAAATGAAATTTTTCTGCAAGGCGCATCAGGCGCATTGCTTTGCGATAACCTTCAGGCCTACTCATGCCGAAGTTTCTTAAAGAGCGCTCTTTGGTATCGCGCCCTTTTTGATGGCCGATTACCATGCATGCTTGATTATCGAAACGCGCTAAGCCCGCGATGATGGATTGATCATCAGCAAAGTTACGATCACCATGTAGCTCATGAAAATCCGTGAATAAGGCATTCACATAATCTAAAGTGTATGGACGCTGAGGATGGCGCGCTACTTGAGATACTTGCCAAGGAGTGAGATTGGCATAAACGTCTTTAGTTAACTGCTGACTCTTTTCAGTCAGAGTTTTGATCTCATCAGAAATATCTACTGATGATTCATCTTGGACAAATTGCAACTCTTCAATCTTCGTCTCTAATTCGGCGATTGGCTGCTCAAAATCTAGGAAAGTCGTTTTCATAGGCTAATTTTAGTATTCAACGGGAATGGGGTCGATACTTCTCCACATATACCAGGTAGCAACCGTACGCCAAGGGGCCCAATTGGCTGCCACCTCACGGGCTTCATGACGGCTTACAGGCTCTCCACTGAAGTAATTAAGGGATATAGCCCTAATTAGACCAACATCGTCTAGGGGAAGGATATTAGGGCGAACCATATTGAAAATCAGGAACATTTCTGCAGTCCAGCGACCAATTCCCCGAATTTCACATAATTCCTTGATGATGGCTTCATCATCCATGCCCTTCCATTGATTGGCATGTAAACGCCCAGAAACAAAGTGCTCAGCCAAATCTCGGATGTACTCCACCTTACGACCAGATAAACCAGCGCCGCGAAGTTCTTCTACGGTAAGAGCCAATATATTTTTGGGATTGACTTTCTTTTTCAGGGCAAGCAATACCCTATTCCAAACTGATTGGGCGGCGGCAACAGAAATTTGCTGACCCACAATCGCTCTCGCTAAAGTGGTAAATGCATCGCCCCGGGTCATTAAAAAACCAGATCCATATTTAGGGATGAGCTTTTTCATGATGCGATCCTGCTTGATGAGCTCGGCACAGGCCTGCTCCCAATACTCAGGAGCGACTTCCTCAATAATCAATACATCTTTTGCTGTACTCAAAATAAATCCACTAATCGAATCATCTAGCTACGGCGCCATTCAGTAATGCCACCTGGCTTATCTTCTAATACTACGCCCTGCACAAGTAAGTTCTTGCGAATGGCATCTGCCTGAGCAAAATCTTTTGCTTGCTTAGCCGCTACGCGTGCTGCAATGTGTTCTTCAATCATCTCTGAACTCAAACCCACATCCGCATTTTTAGAGCCCGTTTGTAAAAATACAGTGGGGTCTCTTTGTAAGAAATTTAAAGTATTGGCTAGGCCTTTTAAAGTATTTGCTAAAGCAATCTTCTCATCACCTTGCGCACGATTGACCTCAGTCGCCAAATCAAATAAAGCGGCAATGGCTTCAGGGGTATTGAAGTCATCGTTCATGGCATCTGTAAAGCGTATAAGCCATGGGGAATGAATGTCTAGCGCCTTGCTAGCGACCGATGGGGCTTGTGCCAAAGCAGTATATAAACGAACCAAGCCTGCTCGAGCCTCTTCTAGCTGGGCATCGCTGTAATTAATTGGGCTGCGGTAATGGGCGCGCAGCATAAAGAAACGCACTACTTCTGGATCAAAAGTTTTGAGCACATCGCGAATCAAAAAGAAGTTGCCTAATGACTTAGACATCTTTTCTTCATTTACCCGTATGTGACCGTTATGCATCCAGTAATTAACAAAGGGTTGATCATCCGCTTTGTGATGTTGACCATATAGAGCGCCTTCACTTTGTGCGATTTCATTTTCATGGTGTGGAAACTGCAAGTCAGCACCGCCTCCATGAATGTCAAAATGCTGACCGAGTAAATCACATGACATGGCCGAGCATTCAATATGCCAGCCAGGTCTTCCCTCGCCCCAAGGAGATTGCCAGCGCGTATCTTCTGGTTCATCTGGCTTTGCACTTTTCCACAGAACAAAATCCAAAGGATCACGCTTGCCACCACCAATAGCTACTCGCTCGCCTGCGTTGAGCTCATCTATGGATTTACCTGAAAGGCGACCATATTCTGGGAAGAGGCGTACTGCAAAGTTCACATCACCATCCTGGGCCTGATAAGCCAAGTCATTTTCGATAAGACGGCCAATCATTCCCTGCATCTGTGCAATGTAATCCGTTGCACGTGGCTCTTGTTCGGGATGCATCAATCCCAACTCATCAGAATCAGCGTGCATGGCATCAATGAAGCGATTGGTTAGCGCGCTAATGGGCTCACCGTTTTCAATGGCTCGCTTAATAATTTTGTCGTCAATATCGGTGATATTGCGGACATAAATGACCTCATAGCCACTGGCCCGAAGCCAGCGCACCACCATATCAAAGACAATCATGACCCGCGCATGGCCGATATGGCAAAAGTCATAAACCGTCATTCCGCAGACATACATCTTCACTTTGCCTGCTTCGATGGGCTTAAAGAGCTGTTTTGAGCGACTGAGGGTGTTATAGATTTGCAGCATAGAGCTATAAAGGAGGGGCAAGTAACGCCAATTTGTTAGACTGAGCGCTGAGTATATCGAATGAGTCAGTTTTACACCCTTTCCCCTATGTCAGATACCACTTTTACAGCGCGCCCCGTCCATTTAGGCTTACTAAGCTTCCTGCTCTGCCTTTTGGGTCTGATGGGGTGCAGCACCCCCGGCCAGCAGCTGGCCAATGCGGAAATTAAAGCCCTTAATAACATGCAAAGTAATGCGCCCCAAGGTGCGCCAGCTCCGTATTTGGGCTCAGATGCCCCTGGTGAACCCCCTAGGCTCTCGACCAACGCCTCTGGCTACGATCAATTTAATCCGGAATTATCAGATTCTGTTGCTGTGCCTTTTCTTTCTTTTTTAATTATTGAACCAGATCCGGTCACCAAGAATGCCGTCCCATCGGACGTTGAAAAATTGGTTAAGGCAAAAAAATATTCCGAAGCTATTGAATCCATTGATAAGCATTTGAAAAAAAATCCACGCAATGTGCAATTACGCTATGTCAAAGCACGCCTATACATTGAAATGCGTCAATGGGAGCCTGCTAAAAAGACCTTGATTGAAATTACCCAACAATTTCCGGAATTACCAGAGCCCTATAACAACCTCGCTGCTTTAGCTGCTAATCAAGGTAATTGGATTGAAGCGCGGGATTATTTAGAGTTGGCTTTAAAGCTGCGCCCTTCTTATGCCATTGCGTCTGCTAATTTAGGTGAGGTCTATATTCGTCTTGGAGCACAGTCCTATGACAATGCCGCTAAATATGCTCAACTCAATCAACGCCAATATAGCAATCGCGCTAAGGCTTTGTTGGAAATTTTGAAGCCACCCACCAAGAAAATACCAGTGCCTTCAGCTACATCAGCACCAACCCCATCTCAATAACTCTATTTAATCCACTAATCCTCCAGAAAGTAGATCCAATCATGGCAAAAGTACTCCTCAAAACCAATAAGGGTGATATCACCCTCTCACTCGATGCAGTCAAGGCACCAAAAACCGTTGCCAATTTTTTGCAATATGTGAAGAGCGCTCACTATGACGGCACGATCTTTCATCGCGTAATTGATAACTTCATGATTCAAGGTGGCGGCATGACTGCTGGCTTGAAAGAGAAATCTTCTGGCGCCCAAATTGAAAATGAAGCTGACAATGGCCTTAAAAATGAACGTGGCACTGTTGCCATGGCTCGCACTAGCGATCCCCATTCTGCAACAGCCCAATTCTTCATCAACGTAGGCGACAACGACTTTTTGAATCACACCGCTAAAAATGCCCAAGGCTGGGGTTATGCCGTGTTTGGCAAGGTTACCGATGGTTTAGAGGTAGTTGATGCTATTCGTAAAGTAAAAACAGGTAATGCCGGTTTTCATCAAGATGTTCCTGCGGAAGATGTCGTGATTGAAAAGGCTACCGTTCTAGAGGAATGATGGCGCAATACGCGAGCGCGCTGCTCATTTCTGACTTGCACTTAACGCCGTCAATGCCCTTGACGGCGCAACGCTTCTTTGATTTTTGTGAAAAAGATGCGCCCAAAGTTGAGGCGGTATTTATTTTGGGCGATCTTTTTGAATATTGGGTTGGGGATGATGCCGCATTGCACTCTCCATTCCAGCAAGAAGTGAAAAGAGCGTTAGCCAACCTATCAACTAAAGTAAAAACGTATTACCTTCATGGCAATCGGGATTTTTTAATTGGCCCTGACTTCTTAAAAAAGACCGGCATGACTCTGCTAGCCGATCCTTCGAAAATTCATATAGCTGGCGATGACTATGTAGTTAGTCATGGTGATTCCTTATGTACAGCGGATGTAGGCTACCAAGTCTTCCGCGGTTGGGTACGTAAGCTGTGGATCCAAAAATTGTTTTTGAGCCTGCCGCTTCAATGGCGCCGTTCTGTTGCAAACCATCTACGTAGTAACAGCACAATTCAATACCAAAGGGCGGAACGGTTTACCCCAGAAGCTAACCAAGCCAAAACCAATGTCACACTGCTTGCTAGCGCCGCTGTATTAAGAGATCAGGCCGGTGACAAACTCATTCATGGTCATACGCATTTGCCTGCACGCCATCATGAAATTCTGGGTGAACAAGAATGGCAACGTTGGGTATTATCTGACTGGGATTTAGACCATCCTGAAACCATCTTACCCAAAGCTAGCGCTTTGTTCATCGATGGTAACGGTGTGCGCTACCTCGATTTAGTCAAGTCTTAAGTAGTCGAATATTTAGAAAGACATTGCACCATCTGGGCAAAGATGCGGGGATTGGCACTCATGACTTCACCACTATGCAAGAATCCTTCCTCACCGCGGTAGTTACCAATTAAGCCCCCAGCTTCTGTAATCAATAAAGCACCAGCAGCCATATCCCATGGCTTGAGATCACTCTCAAAAAAACCATCGTAACGACCAGCAGCCACATAAGCTAAGTCCAATGAGGCAGCACCAGGACGGCGCAAGCCCGAACATTGACGCGTCATATCTGCAAAGATTTTTAAATACTTTTCTAAGTCTTGATCTTCACGATACGGAAAGCCTGTTCCAAGCAAACAATTGGCCAAGCGATCTTGAGTAGCAACACGCAAACGCCGACGATCTAAATATGCACCGGCACCACGGGTAGCGGTAAAAAGTTCATCACGTGTGGGGTCGTAAACAACCGCTTGTTGTGTAACACCACTAACTGACAAAGCAATCGAGACTGCATATTGTGGAAAGCCATGAATAAAGTTGGTGGTGCCATCTAATGGATCAATGATCCAGACAAACTCGGCATCTGCATTTTGGGCGCCAGTTTCTTCAGCCAAAAATCCATGGCTAGGATAGGCTTCGCTGAGCGTCTCGATAATGGCCGCTTCAGCCTGTTTGTCCACCTCGGTTACAAAATCGTTATGTTGTTTACGGTCGACCTGCAAACGCTCTAAATTGAGAGACGCTCGGTTAATCACGGTTCCGGCACGACGGGCAGCCTTAACGGCCACATTTAACATGGGATGCATAGTTTTGATGGACAAATTAAATAAGAACGAGCTCGTCAAATTGCAAACTGCATGACAATAAGGAGCTAATACTTTGATTCTAAACGATTCCTCTTGTGAACCCTAAACTCTTGACCCCTTTACGCGCTTTATGAATACTGCCCAAGCCAAGTTATTAAGCTGGGTTCTGGTAGAAACCAGCCACCCCGGTAACGTAGGCTCAGCTGCTCGCGCTCTCAAAACCATGGGGTTTAGCGACCTTCGACTGATCAACCCAAAAATACCAGGTGTTGTCAAAGAACCTGAGGCGATTGCCTTAGCTAGTGGTGCTCAAGACCTATTAGAGGCAAGTAAGGAATCTTGCTCCCTACAATCGGCTGTGACAAACTGCACTCTAGTGTTGGGCCTGACTAGTCGTGATCGAGAATTCGGCCCCCCAGCTCTAGATTGGGTTGATGCGCGTCGACTCATCATGGGTGCCCTTCATCAAAACCAGCAAGTGGCCCTCCTTTTTGGTCCAGAACGTACCGGTCTAGATAACCAACACCTTTCTTTGTGTACCCATCGCGTTTGGTTAGATGCCAACCCCGATTATCCGTCCCTTAATCTGGCTCAAGCCATCATGGTTTGCGCCTTTACTCTGAGGGAATCGCTCAATCAGTCTTCTGAAGATATCCCTAAGCATTCCCTAGGAGATCGCTTGGATATGGCGGACTATGCTGATCCCGCAGAAGTAGCAGCCATGCTAGAGCACTTACGGGCGGGTTTAGAGGCGATTGATTACCTCGATCCAGCGAACCCAAAAAAACTCATGGTTCGCTTACAGGCGCTCTTTGCTAGAAGCCGGCTTCATAAGGAGGAAATTGATCTCTTACGGGGTATTGCAAAACAGATGATTCTCAAAAAATAAGCTTGCCCCATAAGCCGTTAAAATCAAACTATGTTTAATTCCCTATTCGAACAAGTCGATTCCATCATCGTTCGTGATCCTGCTGCGAGAAATCGCTTTGAGGTGATTACCTGCTATCCCGGTTTACATGCGGTCTGGATTCATCAGGTATCTCATGGACTATGGAATTTAGGTCTGAAATGGATTGCCCGCTTCTTGTCGATGATTGCCCGCTGGATAACCGGTATTGAAATTCATCCGGGAGCCAAGATTGGCCGTCGAGTATTCCTAGATCACGGTCTTGGTATCGTCATTGGTGAAACCACAGAAATTGGTGATGATTGCACGATCTATCAAGGCGTTACTTTAGGTGGCACCTCTTTGTATAAAGGCGTTAAACGCCATCCCACCTTAGGTAAAGGCGTAGTGATTAGTGCTGGCGCCAAAGTACTCGGTGGTTTTACTGTGGGTGATGGCGCACGTGTTGGATCAAATGCCGTGGTATTAAAAGAAATTCCTCCTGGCGCAACCGCAGTCGGCATACCTGCTCGCATCCTGCATCCAGACTTGCCGCAAAGCAGCAGCGCTGACAGCAAAGCTAAAGAATATTTTTCAGCTTATGGCGTAACGCCAAATGTGGATGACCCTGTATCGATGGCACTTAAAGGCTTGATCGATGCCACGCTTGAGCAAGAAGCAAAAATTGCCGCCCTTGAAAAAGCCTTAGCTAAGTTGAATAACACCACACCTGATGCTGCTGAATCTAGCGATACAAAGCGAGATTTAGGCGCACTCAAAGAGTGGCTTAAAGAATAAATAGTGGATAGATTGAAGGGTGCATGCACCCTTCTTGCTTAACTTGGTACTAATGCAAGGTTGGTGATCTTGGGCTGCTTGGGTTAGAGATTTCGCCGATAAAATCATCGTCGCCATCATCTTCATCTGCCTGCCCATCATCATTGGGCATTCCAAAAGTAAAGCTCTCGCCACCTTCGGGATGTTGGTTTTCAATTTCCTCTTCGGTGGCAGCACGAATATCTTCCACCTGCACCCAAAAACGCAAAGCCATTCCTGCTAAAGGATGATTGCCATCTAAGACAACCTGGCTTTCAGCAACATCAGTTACGGTATAAATCAATGGGTCA
>CAIKGX010000238.1 GCA_903827075.1 uncultured beta proteobacterium
AAATGAAGGCAAACACACCGTCAACCAATACGATCATTACGATGCTGCTAACAACAGCGCGCGTTGCAGAAATACCTACTGCAGCAGCGCCTGTGCCAGTTTGCATACCTCGCAAGCAACCTACAGCGGATACCACAACGCCAAACAGCGTCGCTTTAATCAAGCCAGATGAGATGTCTTCAATATCTACCGCTGCCAACATGCCGTTATAATAATTAATAAACGGGATACCGTAAGCCAGCATCGTAAACATGGAGGCAATGATGCTGATGATGTCGGCATATAAAGTTAAGATAGGCATCACCAAAATACCTGCAAGTACTCTTGGCACAACCAAGAAGCGAATGGGGCTCAGACCACCACTCACCAATGCATCGACTTCACTATTGACAGTCATGGTGCCAATCTCAGCGGCAAACGCAGCTGATGAACGGCCAGCAAGCAAAATGGCAGTAATCAAGGGACCCATTTCTCGCACAATGCCTAGTGCAGCTAGCGGGCCCACAAAAGATTCGGCGCCAAATTGCTTCATGCCAATGGCCGCTTGAAACGACAAAATTACCCCGATCAAAAAGGAGACCAAACCCACGATCGGCAAAGCATTAATACCGGCTTCTACGGCAGCGTTGACAAAATCACCCCAGCGGACCTGTTTGATATTGCGAATGGACCACACTAAATCCGCTGTTAAGTGGCCAGTGAAAGTGATGAGACCACGGGCATCGTCAATCAGATTTTGTGCAGCCATGCCTGTGCTAACGATAAAACTTCTCTTAGGAATGACTGCTGGCACTGGAAATAAATTCGAGATAGGGTCAAATTCTTTTAAGAGCGGCTGGTAGCGAGCATCTAAACCGACAATCTCAAACTTTCCACCTGCTTTTTGTTGTACCTCTTCAACACCAATCAAAAAGGCAATACCTGCACCATCTAAAGAAGAAATCTGTGAGGCATCTAATACTAAGGACTGACTTGCGCCTTGTTTCAGCCAAGCATTTTGAGCAGCGCGAATTTGAGTCCATACCCCACCCAGGGAATAGACATTAATTTTGCCCATGAGGGAAATTTTGGCGTTATTGCCATCAGACTGGGACCAAACCGCGACTGGGGGCTCTGCTGAAGAAATGGGGGCTGAAATGCTCATAGGCAAACTATAAGGTATCTATGTGAAATCGACATGAAATGGTTGAAATAGAAGGCCCTGTCGATATCGAAAAAATACTATTCCAATTTGGCGCCGGAGATTCTGACAATTTCGGCCAAAGCCGGTGCCTCGGTCCGTAAATGGACCTGAAACTGGGCTGGAGATTTCGAGGTGGTGACATCCATGCCTTGTGCGGCTAAACGCTGCTTGACCCCTGGCTGAGCCATCCCCTTGGACGCAGCAACAAACATCTTGTTGGTAATAGCAGCGGGAGTGCCGGCTGGGAAATACAGTCCATATGAAAACGTTGAGTTATAGCCAGATAAGCCACTTTCTTCGGCTCCAGCAACCCCAGGAATGGCGGCAGAAGGTTTGGCGGAGGTTAAAGCAATCGCCTTTAAGTCACCACTCTTAATAAAACTCATGACTGTTGGCGGCGTAGCAAACATGAGTTGGGTATCACCAGCTATTGTTGAGACGGCTGCTGGACCGCCACCTTTAAATTGAATGGTTGTGAATTTCACATTAGCAACAGATTCAAATAAAGCGGCGGCTAAATGAGGAGTCGAACCATTGCCAGAAGAGGCGTTAAAAATCACTCCAGGATTGGC
>CAIKGX010000239.1 GCA_903827075.1 uncultured beta proteobacterium
AGTAGAAATTGCTAGTGAGTATCGTTACCGCACTTCAGTGCCAAATCCGAATACCTTGATTGTGGTGGTCTCGCAATCTGGAGAGACTGCAGATACTTTGGCAGCACTGCGCCATGCGCAGAGCTTGGGTCACCACTACACCTTAGCCATTTGTAATGTTGCTAGTAGCGCGATGGTGCGGGAAACCAAATGGAATTTTCTGACTAAGGCCGGTACTGAGATTGGCGTAGCTTCAACGAAAGCATTCACCACTCAGTTAGTCGCCCTTTATCTTTTGGCTGTGTCATTGGCAAAGCGCGCTGGCAGAGTCTCTCCTGAAAAAGAAAAAGAACTTCTACGAGAGTTGCGCCATCTACCAAAAGCTTTACAAGCCGTCTTGGCTCTAGAGCCACAAATCATTGCTTGGAGTGAGGCTTTTGCTAAATGTGAGAATGCCCTGTTCTTGGGTCGTGGTATGCATTACCCCATTGCCCTAGAAGGCGCTCTAAAGTTAAAAGAAATTTCCTATATCCATGCAGAAGCCTATCCAGCGGGTGAGTTAAAGCATGGCCCTCTCGCACTAGTGACAGAAAAGATGCCAGTGGTCACTGTTGCGCCAAAAGATGATTTATTGGAAAAACTCAAATCCAATATGCAGGAAGTCAAAGCGCGCGGCGGCAAGTTGTATGTCTTTGCCGATCAGGATACGGACATCACTAGCAGCGAAGGTATCAATGTCATTCGCCTACCAGAGCACTATGGCAATCTCTCGCCGATCTTGCATGTAGTCCCTTTGCAGTTACTCGCGTATCACACAGCTTGTGCCTTAGGTACTGACGTTGACAAGCCTAGAAACTTGGCTAAGAGCGTGACGGTCGAGTAATAAAAAATCCGTTTGACTTCTATATTTAGCTGTGTACAAATTTCATCATTTAAATCAAGGCTTTACAGAACATAGTTTTAAAAGTGTGTTCAAATATCTGTTGTAGAAAAGGATATTTGTAATAACCCATGGTTCTTTCGAAAGCACTCTCTATTTCACGTTTGCACTGGCTTCTGCTAATTACCGCAGGACTTCTTTCCGCATGCGCAGTTGGCCCCGATTTCAAGCAGCCTGACGCACCTAAGACCTCTGCCTATACAGAAGAGCCGCTCTCCAAAAAATTAGCTACAGCCCCTGGTGTACCTGGAGGTACAGACCAAGCATTTATTGAGGGTGCAGATATTGAAGCGCAGTGGTGGGAGCTGTATAAATCTCCTGAGCTTGATCTGCTGATTAAAAAGGCTCTTGAGAAGAATCCGAACCTAGGGGCTGCAGATGCGGCGCTCCGCTCCGCTCAAGAAAACGTCAATGCGCAAATTGGCGGGCAGTATTTTCCAGCGGTAGGATTGGGCGGTGCGGCTACACGCCAGTTACAGCCTTCTGCCATTTATGGTCTTCCTTACGGATCTGATACCTACAACCTGTACAACACTTCCGTTAATGTCACTTATAAACTTGACGTATTTGGCGGAGCACGGAGAACGGTTGAGAGCGCCAAAGCACAGGCGGAATACCAGCAGTTCAAATTGGAAGGCGCTTATCTATCATTAACCGCCAATATTGTTACAGGCGCGATTCGTGAAGCAGCGCTACGCGCCCAATTGCAAGCCACAGCAGAAATTCTCAAGGCTCAACAAAATCTGGCGGAGGTTACCGAAAAGCAATTGAAGATTGGCTCTGTCAATAAGGTTGACCTGACCTCTCAGCAATCCTTGGTAGCTAGCACTCAAGTAGATTTATATACCTATGAACGCAATCTGGCTTTTGCTCGCAATCAATTGGCAGTTCTTACGGGCGAGTTGCCTAGCAATGCCAGCATTACTAAATTTGATTTAAGCAAATTGCATTTGCCTGATAAGTTACCCCTCTCAGTACCATCCAGCTTGGTGCGTCAGCGTCCTGATGTGCGCGCTGCAGAGGCCCAGCTTAAATCGACTAATGCCCTGGTGGGTGTTGCTACTGCCAACCTCTTACCCCAATTTAATATTACGGGCGCAATTGGATCAGCTGCTCTGACTTCGGATGCCTTGTTTGGTCCTAATGCAGCCCTGTGGAGTATTGCTGGCGGAATTTTTCAGCCCTTGTTTCAGGGTGGGCAACTTTTGGCGCAACGTCGTGGTGCCATGGCCAATTATGAACAAGCGGTATTTCAGTACCAGGCAACGGTATTGAGTGCTTTCCAGGAAGTTGCAGATGCGCTACGCGCCTTAGAAACTGGTGCCCAAGCTTTGAAGGCGGCTTCTGATGCAGAGCGTTACTCTTATGAAACACTCGATCTAGTTCAACAACAATATAAATTAGGTACTGCAAGTTATTTAGCAGTCCTTTATTACCAAAATCTATATCAGCAAGCCAAGGTGAAATCCGTCGCTGCACAAGCCACGCGCTTTGCTGATACCGCAGCATTATTTGCAGCATTGGGTGGTGGCTGGTGGAATCGTACCGGCCCTGCCTTTCAACCAAAAGAACTAGCTAACAAAGATCCAAATGAAACTCCTCGAGACAATTAAAACCAAGGCGATTGCTACAACTTTAGCTCTCAAGTCATGGGCTTTAGCGAAGGCGCAAGAGTGGAAGCTTCGTGAGAAGTTGATTTCTCTTTGGGAAAAAGCAAAAGGTTTATGGGTGCGTATTGGTCAGAAACTACGCCCACGTGAGCGTTTCATGCAAACGAAGGCGTATGCCAAGTTGCAGGCAATGACACCTTTGCGTCGTCGGATGACGGTTATGTTGTGCGGAGTGTTTCTTTTGCTTGGATTGATCTTTGGATTTAATCAGTTAAAGACTTTCATGATTAAGCATTTCATTTCAGGTATGGGCTTACCTCCTGCAACTGTTTCCACAATGGTTGTGACAAGCTCCGAATGGCAACCTAAGTTATCTAGCGTAGGAAATATTCGCGCATTTAGAGGAGTTGAGCTCAGCACAGAGATTGCTGGTTTAGTGCAAACGGTGCCTATCAAGTCTGGTATGGATGTAAAAGAGGGCGAACTCCTGATCAAATTAAATGATGCTTCAGATGTTGCACAATTGAACTCTCTTAAAGCTATGGCTGATTTAGCAAAGATCATTAACGAGCGCGATAGACAGCAATTGGCTATTCAGGCGATTAGTAAAAATGTATTTGATACCAGTAAGGCAGATGCTAAATCTAAGCAGGCACAAGTAGAGCAACAGACCGCCTTGGTGGCGAAGAAGAATCTCAAGGCGCCCTTTAGTGGACGCGTCGGCATCGTGATGATTAATCCAGGCCAGTATGTCAATTCGGGCGATAAGCTGGTGACATTGCAAACGCTCGATCCCATCTTTGTGGATTTCAACTTACCGCAAAGTAATGCCGAACAAATTCAGGTGGGCCAAGAAATTGTAGTTACTACTGACGCCTTTAAGGATGCGAGCTTTACTGGAAAAATTACTGCAGTAAGCCCAAAGGTTGATACCAATACACGCAATATTCAGGTGGAGGCGCAATTAGCTAATCCAGATAAGAAGATACTACCCGGCATGTTTGCTAACGTGAACATTAAAGTAGGTGATCAGGTGAAGTTACTCACGCTTCCACAAACTGCGGTTACTTATAACCCATATGGCTCAACCATATTTATTGCCAAACCCACTGGCAAGAAGGATAAGCAGGGTAATCCAGAGCTTGAGGCTCAGCAGGTATTTGTGACCACTGGTACTACTCGTGGGGATCAAGTGGCGATCTTGAAAGGTGTAGAAGAAGGGGCAACGGTTGTCACTAGTGGTCAGCTGAAGCTAAAAAATGGCACGCCACTGATTGTGAATAATAAAGTGCAGCCAGCCAATTCACCTGATCCAAAGCCGCAGGAATAAGCCTTAGATGAATTGGACTGATCTATTTATCCGCCGACCAGTGTTATCACTGGTCGTGAGTGCGCTGGTCTTGGTATTTGGTTTGAAGGCTGTTGGATCGTTGCCGGTCAATCAATACCCGCAAACACAAAATGCGATCGTCACCATTACGACTGCTTACTACGGTGCTGATCCAGAGACTATTGCTGGTTTTATTACACAGCCGCTTGAAGCTGCCATTGCGCAGTCTCAAGGAATCGATTACTTATCTTCTATGAGCGTGAGCGGTCTTTCTACGATTACCGCTACTTTAAAGCTGAACTACGACTCTAATGCAGCCTTAACGCAGATTCAGACGCAGATTAGCTCGGTTAAGAATCAACTTCCACCGCAAGCCCAGCAACCTATATTGACCGTGCAGATTGGTCAGTCTACTGCTGCGATGTATATGGGTTTTTATAGTGATGAGATTCCTAACAATGCGATTACCGATTATTTATTGCGCGTTGTTAAGCCTACGCTTGATTCGGTTGATGGTGTTCAGAACGCAGAGATCACTGGTGGCAGAAAGTTTGCTTTACGTGCCTGGCTTGATCGTGAAAAAATGGCGGGCTTGGGCGTTGGCGCCGATGATGTCTATAGCGCAATGTCAGCCAATAACTATCTATCAGCGGTTGGCAGTACCAAGGGCGACATGGTTGCCGTGGACTTGGTTGCAGGTACTGATTTGCATACTTTGGATGAGTTCCGTAAGTTGGTCGTCAAAAAAGATGGCATCAATTTAGTCTACTTAGAACAAGTTGCAACGGTGAGCATGGGCTCTGAGGACTACAACACTAACGTTGCTTTTAGCGGCAAGAAGTCTGTCTTTATTGCCATTAAAGTAGCTCCGCAAGCAAATTTATTAGATGTAGCTCAGCGTGTACGCGATGTGGTTCCAGGGATTCAGAAGCAATTGCCCATTGGAATGACGGGAAAGATTGTCTATGACTCAACTATGTTTATTACTAGCTCGATTGACGAGGTAGTTACCACCTTGCTAGAAGCGCTAGTTATTGTGACGATTGTGATTTATCTCTTTTTGGGGAGTGCGCGTGCAGTAGCCGTGCCAGTCATTGCAATGCCGCTATCTTTAATTGGCACTTTCTTTCTGATGCAGGTCTTGGGTTACTCGATTAATTTGCTCACCCTATTAGCCTTGGTTCTAGCCATTGGCTTAGTGGTCGATGATGCGATTATTGTGGTGGAAAACGTGGACCGTCATATGAAGGAAGGCAAGTCTCCCTTAGAGGCCTCCTTAATTGCTGCCCGTGAATTGGGCGGCCCCATCTTGGCGATGACGGTAGTATTAATCGCGGTGTATATACCAATTGGTTTTCAGGGTGGACTAACTGGTGCGCTTTTTACAGAGTTTGCCTTTACTTTGGCGAGTGCGGTTGCAGTATCGGGTTTGATTGCCTTGACGCTTTCTCCGATGATGTGCTCCCGTATCTTTACTGAAGAGCAAGAGGCCTCACCTTTTGTGCAAAAGATCGATCGCATCTTTGAGAAGGTGCATCACAGTTATCAAAGCACCTTACGTGAATTACTCAGCACATGGCAGGTCATCATTGTGATGGGCGCCATTCTCTTGGGTGGTGTAGCTTATTTGTATGCGACTGCTCGTGCTGAACTTGCTCCAACAGAAGACCAGGGCATTGTGTTGATGCAGGCTTCTGGTCCCCCTAACAGCACCGTCAATCAGATGCAGATGTATGCAGATCAGATTTATCAAATCTCTAGTCAAGAGCCTGAGTACGAGCAAATGTTCCAAATCACGAGCCCCACTAGTAGCTTTGGCGGTGTGCTCTTAAAGGATTGGGATCAACGCGCACGTAATGCCACTCACTTCCAAGAGGATATGCAAAATAAATGGAATACGATTGCTGGCGCTCGCGTAGCTGCCTTTCAGTTTCCAGCATTGCCAGGTGCGCAGGGCTTGCCAGTTCAGGTGGTAATCAATACGACAGAGTCCTATGAGCAGCTCAATGAAGTTTCTCAGGCGGTTTTAGATAAAGCGCGACGTAGTGGCAACTTCTTTTTTGTAGATTCAGATTTGAAGATCGATAAGCCACAAGACGTATTGGTTATTGATCGTGAAAAAGTCGCTGCCTTGGGCATGACCCAACAACAAGTGGGCTCAGCACTATCAGCTGCACTTGGAGGTGGCTACGTTAATTATTTTTCTGTAGCCGGTCGATCTTATCGTGTAATCCCACAGGTCAAGCAAATTGATCGCCTTAATCCGGACCAAATTTTGGATTACTACATTCGTACTCCAAGTGGGCAGATGATTCAAGCCCGTACGATTGCTAGCATCAAGCAAAAGGTAGTTCCACAATCAATTAACCATTTTCAGCAACTCAACTCTGCGACGATTTCTGGCGTGAGCACTCCATTTATTTCTCAAGCAGATTTGTTGGAATTTATGCGCCAGACTTTGAAAGAAGTGGCCCCTAATGGTTACAGCATGGATTACGCTGGCCCTTCTCGTCAGTTTATGGCGGAATCGGGCGGGTTCTTGGTCACCATGTTTTTTGCAATCCTGATTGTATTCTTGGTGTTGGCTGCTCAGTTTGAAAGCTTCCGTGATCCGATTGTGATTTTGGTTTCAGTACCACTTGCTCTGTTTGGCGCATTAATCTTTATTAATTTAGGCTTCACCACATTGAATGTGTATACCCAGGTTGGTTTAGTGACGCTGATGGGCTTAATCAGTAAGCACGGTATTTTGATTGTGGAGTTTGCGAATGAGCTGCAAGAAGCAGGGCGTAGCAAGGTAGATGCGATTGTTGAGGCAAGTAGCGTTCGTCTTCGCCCCATCTTAATGACTACTGCGGCGATGGTCTTGGGTGTAGTGCCTCTGGTAGTGGCCTCTGGTGCTGGCGCAGCAGGTCGTCAATCCATGGGTATTGTGATCTTTACAGGGCTTTCGATTGGTACGCTCTTTACTTTATTTGTGGTGCCTGCAATGTATCTTTTCATTGGCGCGGATCACCATGCGAAAAAATTTAAGCAGCAATAAATAAAAGGAATTCGCTCAATAAAAAATGGTGAACTCAGTTCACCATTTTGCTTTCTTGATATCACGCACGTAAATTAATACTATTACGTGAAATCTAATCCTACAAACTTGCTATGGGCGAAGATCAGCGGCTGTCCTTCGGGATCATGTTTGAGATTGAGCACCTTGGCTACGATGATATTGTGGTCGCCGCCTGTATGAACAGAAACTGTCTCACATTCATAGTAAGCAATACAGCCTTCGATCTGAGTCAGGCCACTCGCAGCAATTTGGTGGGGAATGTTAACAAACTGATTTTCTTTAACCGTGGCGAAATGCATGGCCATGGCTTCTTGTGAGCGTTCGAGAACATGAATCAGTTGCTTATGACCTACTTCAAAGTTGGGCATCAAGCGAGAGTGTTTCTTAAGGCTCCACAGAATCAGTGGGGGCTCTAGAGAAACGGTATTAAATGAACTAATCGTGATGCCGTGAGGATGATTCTGGGTGTCAAGGCAGGTGATGACAGTAACCCCGGTCGCAAAAGAGGAAAATCCTTTGCGCAGCTCTTGAGATGTAAATGGGGCCATTAAGTCTTATTTACTTACTGCTGGCGCTTCAGGTGAAATCGTTGTGCCAGGGATAGGGGTCAAGATCTCATTTTCTTCAGCTTTAACGCACTTAAAGCGGTATTCCTTGCCTGCTTTAGATAAGAAACTAGCGCCTTGATAAAAGTCACTCTGACAAGTCTTGGTGGCGAAGTCCATCACATCTTGTGGGGCAGCGCTAGAGCTAATTAAGCGCATGTTGCCCATAGACATATTGATTTGGGTTGAGGAGCATCCGAGTAGCGTCAAGCCAGAAACTGCAGTTAATAGTAGAATTTTTTTCACGGAAGCCTCCATAATTAGCCATGCTCGTTAGGATAAACCTATTAAGCAATTGCTGTGAGGAATCGCCCCGTTTAAAAAGGAAGAGACATGTTTAGAGCTATTTTAGTAAATAAGGATGATCAGGGTTATCGCGCTGAACTGACACAAGTGGATGAAGCAAGCTTGCCCGAAGGCGAGGTCAAAGTCAAAGTCCTGTATTCCACACTCAATTACAAAGACGGCCTAGCTATTACAGGTAAAGGCCCCGTAGTTCGTAGCTTTCCAATGGTTCCCGGCATTGACTTTGCTGGTGAGGTTTTGGAAAGTAGTAGCCCTGATTTCAAGGCGGGCGATATGGTTCTTCTAAATGGCTGGGGTGTTGGAGAGGGCCATTGGGGCGGCCTAGCCGAGCAGGCACGGGTTAAGGCGGACTGGCTTATTCCTCTTCCAAAAGGCTTTACTACCAAACAGGCTTTGGCCATTGGTACGGCAGGGTATACAGCGATGTTGTGCGTGATGGCTTTGCAAAAGCATGGTCTGAAGCCTAGCGATGGTGAAGTGTTGGTTACTGGCGCTGCAGGCGGCGTGGGTAGTTTTGCTATTACGCTGTTAAGCAAGTTGGGATTTACGGTTGTCGCTAGTACGGGTCGCATGGCAGAAGCGGACTATTTGAAAAAATTAGGCGCTGCTGAAGTGAT
>CAIKGX010000240.1 GCA_903827075.1 uncultured beta proteobacterium
AACTAACTCCCATGCATCATACAGGAGCTGACCCCCATCAAGCATAGGTAGGGGTACCAAATTGAGCAGGCCGATGCTAATACTCATAAGCGCTAAAAAGGCTAAAAACGGCTGCCAGCCAACCTGGGCAGACTTCCCAGCCATATCCGCAATACTTAAGGGCCCACCCAGCTGATTGATAGAGGTGCTTCCAGTAAATAGTCCAGCCATGAGCCGTACAGAGACCTTGGCAATGAGATAAACCCTCTCAGTAGCAAAACCTAAGGCATCTACAGGGCCTAATTTGAGCTCTGCCCAACGATCCATAGGGATGAATTGAGGAAGAATACCTAGTGCCTTCATGGGGTCGGAATTAGGTAGAAGTACGGGCAATTCTTCTTGTGGAATAGTCTTTACAAAGCGAGCCCCAGTCTCCCCTTGAATTTCAAGGGCAAAGCCCTGCTTTGAAGTTATTGCATCTAATAGCTGCCAACGCAAAGCATTCCAACTGGGAACAAGGTCAAATTCGCCAGCAATGGGGGTTCGCTCAGAGTGATCTGGCAAGATTTTCCAGCCGATCACCTGATCGTTAGCAACAATCCCTAGGCGAGCCGCCACTGAATGATCAGGGGGTGCCTGCAGACGGGCTGGTAACTGAGGTACCCCACTGACATAAATTACGGCAAATAAAAGAATAGCCAGGAGGAAATTGGCAAGTGGCCCAGCAGCAACAATCAAAGATCGCTGCCAAAGCAGTTTGCTATCAAATGCTTGGCTTTGCTCAGTGCTTGATATCACTTGTTGCGTATCGCGACCATCCAATAGCTTGACATAACCACCTAAGGGGATAGATGCCACCACCCATTCAGTTCCGTTATTGGCGTGATAGGTAAAAAGGGGTTTACCGAATCCCAAAGCGAACCGGAGCACTTTGACGCCACAACAACGGGCTGCCAAGAAATGGCCGAACTCATGAAAACTCACCAATACTCCAAGCGTGAGTAAAAATGCAATTAGGGTAGTTATGGCTTGCAAATGAACTTCACTAGTTAGCGTTGATTCTCGCGAATGAGATTGTTGGCAATCCGTCTTGCCTGAGTATCCACCTCCAAAATCAATTCAAGAGATGATGCAGCCAAGGTCTCTATTTGATTTAAGGTTTTCTCGACGACCACAGGAATCTCTAAATAAGGCAAGCCCGCATCCAAGAAAGCAGCCACCGCAACTTCATTAGCGGCGTTGAGGACTGTTGGTGCAGTGCCTCCCGCTTTAGCGGCAGCAAAGGCTAAGGCCAAACAAGGAAATTGAGTAAGGTCAGGCTCTGAAAAACTTAAATTCGCCATCTGACTCAAATTTAGTGGTGCTACTCCTGCATCGATTCTCTCGGGCCATGCAAGTCCATAAGCAATCGGAGTTCGCATATCAGGTTGACCCATTTGCGCCAATACAGAACCATCGCGGTAACGTACCATGGAATGCACAACACTTTGCGGGTGTATTAATACTTTAATTCTTTCTAAAGGCAATCCAAACAACCAAAAGGCCTCAATGACTTCAAGGCCTTTATTCATCATCGTTGCTGAATCTACTGAAATCTTTCGGCCCATCACCCAATTGGGGTGTGCACAAGCTTGCTCAGGAGTAATCCCTGCCAGATCGGCTTTAGGGGTGTTTCTAAAAGGGCCGCCAGATGCGGTAAGCCAGAGCTCCTCTACCCCATGATGAGCCTGAGGTAACTTAGAAAATTGTTCTGGTAGGCACTGAAAGATGGCGTTGTGCTCACTATCAATTGGTAGTAAGTCACCCCCACCTGTTTGCATGGCCTGCATAAATAAGTCGCCTGACATTACCAGCGCCTCTTTATTTGCAAGCAGCACACGCTTACCCGCTTTAGCGGCGGCCAAAGTAGGTACTAGGCCTGCAGCGCCCACAATTGCAGCCATCACCGTATCGCAATCAGAGTCAGTAACCGCAGTTAGTAAAGCATCGGGGCCATATAGAACTTGGGTGGATAGCTTTTTATCTTGTAGCAGCTTACGTAAACGAGAGGCGCCTGCCTCATCGGCGACTACCGCAATCAATGGCTTGAACTGTGCGCACTGCTCGGCCAATAAATCAACCTGCTTTGCTGCAGTTAATGCGACCACCTTATAACGATCAGGGTGCAAGCGAATCACATCTAGGGTATTAACCCCAATGGAGCCCGTGCTACCTAAGATAGCAATGCGTTTGACGGACATCAAATCAATCCAGCGAGCAAGGCAGCTATTGGCATCACCGGCAGCAATGCATCTACACGATCGAGAACCCCGCCATGACCTGGCAATAAATGACTGCTATCTTTTACGCCAGCCAAACGTTTGAACTGGGACTCAAATAAATCGCCAAAGATACTAAAGGCCGTCAAAACAGTAACCATTAAGAACATGGGAACCCAACCAAAACGAAGGGCCCATGCTCCGAAGATGGAATCTTCAAATGGTAAATAGACAGTACATAACAACGCATAGAGATAACACAGAGCTAGGCCACCGATGGCACCTTCAATGGATTTACCAGGACTGATTTGTGGAGCAAGTTTGTGCTTACCAAACGCTTTACCGACAAAATAAGCGCCGATATCCGCAACCCAGACCAGCGCTAAGCTAGTAAGTAAAAAGATTAGGCCCAGATCCCGCAAAAAGACCAGGGCAAACCAAGTAGCAGGCAACAAAATCAAACCCAAAATGCTGTAGAAGGCCTTAAGTTTGTCCAAGGAGAGGTTCATCCCTTTGGCCAATATAAATGGAGCAACAAAGAACCAAAACAGAACCGCCATCATCAATAAAGCAAATTGCCATGTGGGGGCTTGAATGCCTAACAAAAACACAATGATTAACAAGCAAAACACAGCGTAAAGCCATGCCGCTAACTTTGCGTCTGGGGCAATTAATCTACTCCACTCCCAGGCGCTAGCAATGACGGCAATTAAAAAGAAAGCGCTCAAATAATAAGCCGGCAATAGAAATAAGACGGGCAACAAAATTGCCAAAAGAATGCCAGCAGTAATGACGCGTGTTTTTAACATGGTGTACTTAAATAGAGATGATTAAACAGCATCACTCATTGGCTGAGATGCAAGCTGGGCACTCGTACGTCCAAAGCGCCGTTCACGCTGACTAAACCAATCGAAAGCCTTATGCAATTGCGCCTCATCAAAATCAGGCCACAAGACATCCGTAAAGTAGAGCTCGGTATAGGCCAATTGCCACAATAAAAAGTTGCTGACGCGCTGCTCTCCGCCTGTGCGAATAAATAGATCTGGCTCAGGCGCATAGGCCATCGATAAATGGGGTTGAAGTAGTTCCTCGGTTACCTGATCCGGCTTTAAATTGGGATTCGTCAATAAGCATTGGCGCATGGCCTGCAAGATGTCCCAACGTCCGCCATAGTTAGCAGCGATAGTAAAGGTCAAGCTTTTACACCCCGCCGTCTTTTCTTCCGAGAATTCCACCATCTCTTGAATAGCCGAATCAAAGCGACTGAGATCGCCAATTAAACGAAGAGAAATATCGTTTTCAGCTAAACGTGACACCTCACTCTTTAAAGACTTTAAAAAGAGTTTCATTAAGAATCCCACTTCTTCTGGGGGACGGCGCCAGTTCTCAGAGCTAAAAGCAAATACCGTTAAATACTCAACACCCAGACGGCGACATTCTTGCACGATCTTTTTGACAGCCCCCAAACCTTCTGAGTGACCTGCTACTCGAGGCATAAATCGCTTACTAGCCCAACGACCATTGCCATCCATGATGATGGCAACATGGCGAGGAATGGCGCTTACCTCTGGAACAACTAAGGTTGAGCTAATGTGTTGAGTCATAAATACCAGTGATGAAAAGAAAATTGAATCTGACGATTAAACCGTCATGATCTCTTTTTCTTTTTCAGTGACGATCTTGTCAATGTCAACCACAGCACGATCAGTCATCTTTTGGATTTCATCAGTAGCACGACGCTCTTCATCTTCTGAAATTTCTTTATCTTTAGTAAGGCGCTTTAAATGTTCATTAGCGTCACGGCGTAAGTTGCGAACTGCAATCTTGGTTTCTTCACCTTCATTTTTAACAACCTTAGTCAGGTCACGACGACGCTCTTCAGTCAAGGCAGGCATTGGTACGCGAATCACCGTACCTTGCGAAGCAGGATTGAGACCTAAGTCTGAATCCCGAATGGCTTTTTCAATGGGGCCCACCATGGTTTTTTCAAATGGCTGAACGTTGATCGTTCTCGCATCTGCCAAACCCAAGCTAGCCACTTGGCTTAAGGGGGTTGGATTGCCGTAGTAATCCACCTGAATGTGCTCCAAAATTCCTGGATTGGCACGACCAGAGCGAATCTTTGCTAGGTTGGTTTTTAAGGCATCAAGAGACTTGTGCATCTTTTGATCGGTATTGGTTTTAATTTCTGTTGCAGACATCAGGCCTCCTATTAAACGTGTACTAAAGTACCTTCGGGTTCACCTTGAACCACGCGCATTAAAGCGCCAGGTTTCAGTATCGAAAATACTTTGATTGGTAATTTTCGGTCACGGCACAATGCAAATGCAGTTGCATCCATGACTTGTAAATTTTTAATGATTGCCTCATCAAAAGTGATGGTCTTATATAAAGTAGCGCTAGGATCCTTGTGTGGATCAGCACTGTAAATACCATCGACCTTGGTAGCTTTGAGTACGATTTCTACACCCATCTCTGCTCCACGCAAAGCGGCTGCTGTGTCGGTGGTAAAGAAGGGGTTACCAGTACCCGCCGCAAAGATAACGACCTTACCTTCACTCAGCGCACGAATCGCACGCGGGCGAATATAAGGCTCAACCACTTGATCCATTCTTAAAGCGGATTGCACACGAGCTTCAACGCCCTTTTGGCGTAAGGCGTCTTGCAAGGCTAAGGAGTTCATCATGGTTGCCAGCATTCCCATGTAGTCTGCAGTTGCCCGATCCATACCGGCAGCACCACCCGCTACACCGCGGAAAATATTGCCACCGCCAATGACGATTGCCAATTCAACTCCAATATTTACTACCTCTGCAATTTCTTTCACCATGGAATCAATGGTTATCGGATTGATACCAAAAGCATCATCCCCCATCAGGGCTTCACCAGAGAGCTTTAAGAGAACACGTTTGTAGGCTGGCATCGTTTATATTTTCCGTAATTTGCCAAGTAATTTCCTTACTTAGCTTATTGATCTTTAAGTACTTTTCATTTCTTAAGAGAATTATAAGGGGTGTGAGCAGATCAAACAAAAGGGCATAAAAACCGAGGTTTCTATGCCCTTTTGAGGATTGCACCCTAACCGGGGTCACCCCCAGCCAACTAATAGGTTAATTAAGCAGTTGCTTTAGCAGCGGCAACTTGTGCAGCTACTTCAGCAGCAAAGTCGTCTTGACGCTTCTCAATACCCTCGCCTACAACAAACATGGTGAAACCCTGAATTGTTGTATTTGCAGCTTTGAGCATTTGCTCAACAGTTTGCTTGTCGTTTTTAACGAAAGTTTGGTTCAACAAAGACACCTCTTTGAGGTATTTCTGTACGGAACCTTCAACCATCTTCTCCACGATTTCAGCTGGCTTGCCAGATTCAGCAGCTTTTTGAACGGCCACATTGCGCTCTACAGCGATCGCTTGCTCAGGAACATCGGCCATAGATAAAGCGATTGGCTTCATTGCGGCAATATGCATTGCAACATCTTTAGCCGCAGTCTCATCACCTTCATACTCAACCATGACACCAATTCTGGTGCCGTGGAGGTAAGAAACCAATTTGCTGCTACCTGTGAAACGCTTGAAGCGACGTGGCATGATGTTTTCACCGATCTTGCCGATCAATGCACTGCGAACCGTATCGACAGTGGAATCGTTCATTGGCAATGCAAGCAAAGCAGCTACATCTGCTGGATTGTGTTGAGCAATCAGCTTCACACACTCGTTTGTGAATGCCAAGAAGTCATCGTTTTTAGAAACGAAATCTGTCTCACAGTTCACTTCAAGCAAAGCACCAGTAGTGTTGTCGATGAACGAGACAACAATGCCTTCAGCCGTTACGCGGGAAGCAGCTTTACCAGCCTTGCGACCTAACTTCACACGCAGAATTTCTTCTGCTTTAGCCATGTCACCATCAGCTTCAGTTAATGCTTTTTTGCACTCCATCATCGGAGCATCAGTCTTGGCGCGTAATTCGCCAACTAGTGCAGCGGTAATAGCGGCCATTATTCAGCTTTCCCTTCTTCAACAAATTCTTCTTCACCTTCTTTAACGGCAGCTAAGATTTCTTGAACTGAGCTAGATTTGCCTTCCAGGATTGCGTCAGCAATACCGCGAGCATAAAGAAGAACCGCTTTGCTGGAGTCATCATTACCAGGGATGATGTAATCAACACCTTCTGGCGAGTGATTGGTATCAACCACGGCGATAACAGGAATACCCAACTTATTGGCTTCAGTAATAGCAATCTTGTGGTAGCCAACATCGACTACGAAAATAGCATCAGGAACGCCATTTAAATCTTGAATACCGCCAAGTGCTTTTTGCAATTTGTCCAGATCACGGTCGTTAGTCAAGGCTTCTTTTTTGGAAAGCTTTTCCCAGTCGCCAGCTTCTTTAGCAACGGCCATGTCTTTCAAGCGCTTGAGAGAACCTTTAACAGTTTTGAAATTGGTGAGCGTACCGCCCAACCAACGGCTGTCGATGTAAGGCATGCCAGCACGAGCAGCTTCTTCAGCAATGATCTCGCGTGACTGACGCTTTGTACCAACAAACAAAATCGTTCCACGATTAGCAGCAATTTGCTTGGAAAATTTCAGGGCGTCCTGAAACATTGGCAATGTTTTTTCCAAATTGATGATGTGAATTTTATTGCGATGGCCGAAAATATAAGGGGCCATTCTTGGGGACCAGAAGCGTGTTTGGTGCCCAAAATGGCAACCGGCTTCCAGCAT
>CAIKGX010000241.1 GCA_903827075.1 uncultured beta proteobacterium
AAAAAATGCCGGCGGTATCACCCTGGTAACTAATGCAGGCTCGAATAGCAAATTCCTGGGTGTCTTAGATTTTGATGTCAAAGGCGGCAAGCCAGTCGATTTTCGTTACAAGTTGTTCCCCATCTTTTCAAACCTCATTGCTGCCGATCCGGCTATGACTAAGCTCATTACAAAAGTCAGAGCGCCCTATGAAGCGAAGTTGGCTGAAAAGCTGGCTACAACAGAAGGTCTCTTATATCGTCGCGGCAACTTTAACGGCAGCTTTGATCAGTTAATTTTAGATGGCTTGATGGCTCAGAAAAATGCAGAGATTGCTTTTTCTCCTGGATTTAGATGGGGAACTAGCCTTTTACCCGGTCAGGCAATTACCCGTGAAAATCTGATGGATCAAACTGCCATTACCTATCCATACACCACCGTTACCAATATGTCTGGTGAAACGATCAAGACTATTCTTGAGGATGTGGCTGATAACCTGTTTAACCCTGATCCTTACTATCAGCAGGGTGGTGACATGGTTCGTGTAGGGGGCATGCAATACACGATAGACCCAGTGCAAAGCGCCGGAAAGCGTATTTCAGATATGCGCTTAAATGGCAAAGCAATTGATCCAAATAAGAACTATAAAGTTGCTGGATGGGCCCCGGTAAGTGAAGAAGCAAAGAACTTAGGCGGTGAACCAATCTGGGACGTCATTGAAAAACACCTAAAAGAAGTGAAGGTGGTCAAAGCGGTAAAATTAAATGAGCCCATCATCAAAGGCATTGCCAATAATCCCGGTATGGTTGCCCTCTAATGTATCCATTTTATAGGTCTCTTAATATGAAAAGAATCCTTCAAGCACTCTCAATCATAGCTATTGCTCTAGCTTCATTAGCATTGAACCCCAGTTATGCTGCCGGCCCAACTGAGGTTGTCTACCATATAGACGATGCAGAAACGCAGGGCCTTAAAGGTTTGCGCAATATTCGCAATCACTTGGATGTTTCTCCGCAAACCAAAATTATTGTAGTGACCCATGCTAATGGAGTGGATCTCATGATGGAAGGTGGGAAAGATAAGAAAAATAATGTCGAATACGCCCCATTGGTGTCTGCTCTAAAGTCTCGTGGCGTACGATTCGAAGTATGCGAAATTACCTTAAAAAATCGTAACCTGAAAAAAGATCAGTTCATTCTAGATACAGATTTCACGCTTTCAGGTGTAGTACGCATTGCAGATCTCCAATATCAAAATCAGTTTGCCTATATCAAACCATAGTGAAAATCGATTTAATGCAGTGGAGAAAATCATTTTTTAGCATTCTGCTGGGTCTCTTTGTATTGCCCTCTTTGGTTTATGCTCAGCCAAAACCAAGCGATGATGGTATTTACTTAAAACCGATTCAAGTTGCTCCACATACGTATTTTGTGCAAGGCCTTCCGGAGATGGGAACTAGCAGCAATCAAAACTTCATCTCTAACGCTGGATTTGTAGTGACACCCAAAGGGGTAGTGGTAGTCGATGCCTTAGGCTCGCCTATTCTTGCGAAAAAGTTGATTCGAGAGATTAAGGAAGTTACCTCACAAAAAATTGTTGCCGTCATTGTCAGTCACTACCATGCTGATCATGTATATGGTTTGCAAGAGTTTAAAAAGATTGGTGCAAAAATCTATGCTCAGAATGAAGGCCGAAACTATTTATCTTCTGAGACTGCTAAGCAGCGCTTAATTGCTTCACGCGTTGATTTTGCTCCCTGGGTTAATGCACAGACGACTTTAACATCGGCTGATATCTGGATTGATCGCCAGTACAAATTGACTCTTGGGGGTGTTGAATTTTTGATTAGCCGAGTAGGGCCAGCGCATGCACCTGAAGATTTGATGGTCTACGTCCCTTCAGAAAAAGTACTTTTTGCTGGTGACCTTGTTTTTCGGGGGCGAATTCCTTTTGTTGGAAATGCAGACAGTAAGGGGTGGTTGAGTGCTTTGGGGGATATCGAAAAGCTTCGTCCGAATATCGTGATTCCTGGACATGGCGCTTATTCTGCTAAACCAGCGGAAGATATCGCCTTTACTCGGGATTATCTGCAATATCTGCGTGAAACGATGACAAAAGCGGCCGTTAACCTAGATCCTTTTGATGAGGCATACCAACAAGCTGACTGGACTGAATACGATGGGATGCCCTTATTTAGGGCTGCAAATCGCATGAATGCCTATAACGTCTACTTATCCATTCAATCTGAATAAGGCACATTTGTCATCTGGGCTTTAAAATAGTCTTTTACTTGTCTAAATGACTGATTTCTAATGAAATTGACCCCGATAAGCTTGATTTTTATGCTCGCCGCAACCTTAGGGTTTAGCGCATCCGTTTTTGCATCACCAGATCTGGCCAATGGCAAGGTGATTGATCAAAAGAAATGCTATGCATGCCATGCTAAAAAATCTGGCTTTGGTAATGGCGACATGATTTACACCCGCTCAGATAGCAAGGTGACATCCTTGCCGAAATTGAAATCCATGGTGGCAATGTGTAATACCGAATTACGCCTAGATCTTTTCCCTGAAGATGAGGCTGATGTCACTGCCTTTTTGAATAAACAGTTTTACAAATTTAAACCTTAATCTTTTTAGAATTTTGAACTATGGATGTTGTTGATATTAAATCGTTAAGTCAGTCTGTTCTGTGGGCTACCTTTGCCTTAACGTTCATCCTTGGCGCAGTAATGCAAAAAACGGGCTTTTGTAGCATGGGTGCAGTTTCCGATATTTTCATTATGTCTAGCTGGGATCGTCTAAAGCAATGGTTTTTGGCTATTGGTGTTGCCATCATTGGTTTTGCTCTGATGTCTTACTTGGGATGGATTGATCCTTTGAAAAGCTTTTATACCGGCAATAAATTTTTATGGCTTTCTACTATTGTCGGCAGTGTGTGCTTTGGCTTTGGCATGGTATTGGCTTCAGGTTGCGGTAGCAAAACCTTGGTACGGGTTGGTGGTGGTAATTTGAAGTCCATCATTGTTTTTATGGTTCTCGGACTAACTGCTTATATGACGATGCGTGGTTTTCTGGGTGTGATTCGAATTAACACCTTGGATGCGGTATTTATCAATTTCAGTACTCCACAGGATTTACCTAGCGTATTTAGTGCCTTTACAGGGATTGCGCGTAGCTCCTTACATTTGGCTCTTGGCCTGGTGATTGGCTCAGCATTTATTACTTTTGCATTAGCTAAAAAAGCATTTTGGACTGCTGAAAATCTCTTTGCCGGAATCACGGTTGGCTTGGTGATTTGTGCGGTATGGTGGGTCTCTGGCAATCTTGGTTTTGTTGCTGAAGATCCCAATACTTTGGAAGAGGTATTTTTGGTGACTAATTCTGGTCGTATGGAAAGCCTTTCTTTTGTGGCTCCCTATGCTTACTCATTGGATTGGCTCATGATGTACAGCGATACATCCAAAATCCTGACTATCGGCATCGTAGCGGTACTTGGTATGATTTTGGGTTCTGCCTTCGTTGCCATCACTACTAAATCCTTTCGTTGGGAAACATTTCGCAACACTGAAGATACGGCCAACCATTTAGTTGGTGCAACGCTCATGGGTTTTGGTGGTGTGACTGCATTAGGCTGTACAGTAGGACAAGGTTTAAGTGGTATTTCTACTTTAGCTATTGGCTCTTTTATAGCTCTAGCAGGATTTATATTTGGCGCTTATATAGCGCTGCGTTATTTGCAGATGCGCTTGGCACCTAATCCTTGCAGTTGATTTACTTCATCAATACTCATAGTAGAAGAACAATATGCAAATAGATTGGCTGGCTTTTACTCCTGGACCAGCTCTAGCTGGTGGGATGATCTTGGGCGTGGCCGCAGCTTTATATGTGTTGTTACATGGTCGCATCCTCGGCATTAGTGGAATTATTTCTGGCTTGTTACATCCAAAAGTAGGCGATTGGGATTGGCGCTTGAGTCTAACGCTGGGTATTTTGAGCACGCCATTTTGGGCGGCACTGCTATTGGATATGCACCCTATGCAAATCATCAATGCGGATTGGCTATCAATCATTATTGCCGGACTGTTGGTCGGTTTCGGAGCGCAGTATGGATCTGGCTGTACTAGTGGTCATGGCATCTGTGGACTTTCCCGTTTATCACCACGATCCCTAGTTGCCACACTGTCTTTTATGAGTGCTGGTTTTATTGTGGTGTTTGTCATTCGCCATGTATTGGGAGTTGGCTCATGAGAAAACATTTTGGACTTTTAAGTCAATACTTGATCGGCGTCTTATTTGGCTTCGGTCTTCTGGTCTCGGGAATGAGCAATCCACAAAAAATTCTCAACTTTTTGGATATCACTGGTAGCTGGGACCCATCTTTAATGTTCGTCATGGGTGGTGCGGTGATTGTGGGGCTAGCTGGTTTTTATGTTGTCTCTCAACGAAGTGAGGCTTTCTTTGGTGGGGCATTACATATTCCCACCAGACGGGACATCACCAAGCCATTGCTGATGGGTAGTTTTATATTTGGAGCGGGGTGGGGTATTGCAGGGTTCTGTCCAGGGCCCGCTTTAGTCTCCTTAGGCTCCGGCCAGTTAAAGGCCTTGGTATTTGTGATCGCGATGTTGATTGGGATGACTATCTGCGAACGCTTCTTTACAGGCCATAAGAACCCCGCCTGATTTAGAATCACCTATTACTTTTCATATATTTACTACTTTAAGAGGATGAGATGAGTCTTCCCATTTCTTGCCATAGTGCGCAATTCGGTACACTCGGTCAGATCAACCCTAGTCACTTAGCTGCTATAGCTGAACTGGGATATCAGAGTGTGATTAATAATCGCCCCGATTATGAGGCTGGCCCTGAGCAACCCACCAATGCGGATATCGCAGCCCAAGCAGAAAAGCTTGGCCTTCAATACGCTTTTTTGCCAGTAGTCCCTGGATCAATTACGCCAGAGCAAGTTGTAGAAATGGCGCGTTTATTAAAAACCATGCCTGGGCCTATCTTGGCATTTTGCCGTTCAGGTGCGCGCTCTACCAATTTGTATCAAATGGCTTTATTGGTTCGTTAATTGAACCCGACATTTCTTTTAAGGTAAATCTACATCATGCGTATTGAGATTCCTAAAGAAATGAAGCTTGTGCATGAAATGCACATGCCGATTCGCTGGGGTGATATGGATGCATTTGGCCATGTTAACAATACGGTGTACTTTCGTTATATGGAGCAAGCTCGAGTTGAGTGGATTACTTCGCTTGGTTATGATGTAGCGCCCGGTGATGAGTCGATGCTCATGATCAATGGCTTTTGTAATTTTTACCAGCAACTTGCCTATCCTGGTGAGTTGATTCTCAAAACATCGATTGGCACCATGGGCAGATCCAGCATGGATGTCTATACTTCGATGTCACTGACTACAGAGCCCGATACGGTTGTGGCTATAGGTGGCGCTACGATGGTCTGGGTGGATCTGAAAACCAATCAATCCGCACCTTGGCCAGAGCATGTCCTCTCTAAACTGCGCTAGGATTTTATTTGCAGCCCAGTAACCCCCATATTTTAAATATTGAGAAGCTGCCCGAAAGTTTGGGTGGGTTTGATGCCATTATTGATGTCCGTTCACCTGCAGAGTTTGCCTTGGACCATATTCCGGGCTCTGTGAACTATCCCGTTCTCAATAATGAAGAGCGCATTGAAATTGGTACGCTATACAAACAAGTATCTCCCTTTGCCGCTAAGAAACTGGGCGCTGCGCTAGTCTCCCGCAATATCGCCAATCATTTAGAAAATGATTTATTGGGCTTTCCACGAGAATGGCGTCCTTTGATTTATTGCTGGCGTGGGGGAGAGCGTAGCGGGGCCTTTACGCATATTCTGAATCGCATTGGTTGGAAAGCCATGCAATTAGAGGGGGGTTACCAAGGATTTAGACGAACCGTTATCGATGGCTTAGAGCGCGCTGCGAAGGATTATTCCTTTCAGGTTATTTGCGGTATGACCGGTAGTGGCAAGACCCGTATTTTGCATGAACTCAAAGCACTCGGTGCGCAAGTATTGGATCTAGAGGCATTGGCTATTCATCGGGGCTCGGTATTAGGTAATGAGCCTAATATTGATCAGCCTTCGCAAAAAGGTTTTGAAACCCAGTTATGGAATGCTTTTCATTCTCTGGATAAATCAAGAGTGGTATTTGTAGAGTCTGAAAGCAAGAAGGTTGGAGGCGTTCATATTCCCGATTCATTAATGGAGCAAATTCGGATTGGGCAATGCATTGAACTGAGGTCGAGCACTCAAACGCGAGTGTCTTGGTTACTGCGTGAATACCATCATTTTTTATCAGATACCGATAGCTTCAAGCACAAGTTAAGCCTCTTAACTTCTCGTTATGGCAAAGTGCAAATTGAGAAATGGAATAAGGCAATCGATGCAAGCAATTTTGATAGCCTGGTAGAGGAGTTATTAGTCATGCACTATGACCCCTCATACCAATCATCGATTGTGCGCAACTTTCCACAATATCGTCAAGACCACTTTGTTCAATTACAAAGTGATAGTGATGAAGATTTTGTCCTTGCGGCAAAAGCGATTCTTACTAAAGTGAAAAGTTAAATCAACTTAACTGAAGGCCTGAATTCCGGTTTGCGCGCGACCCAATATTAAGGCGTGAATGTCGTGGGTACCTTCATAGGTATTAACGACTTCCAAGTTCAGCATATGACGGATCACCCCATACTCATCTGAAATACCATTGCCACCATGCATGTCTCTTGCTAGGCGCGCAATATCCAAAGACTTTCCACAAGAATTGCGTTTCATCATGGAGGTAATTTCTGGGGAGGCAATACCTTCATCTTTCATGCGACCTAAGCGCAGGCAACCTTGTAAGGCAAGGGCGATTTCAGTTTGCATATCAGCTAATTTCTTCTGTATCAACTGATTAGCCGCTAAGGGGCGTCCAAATTGTTTGCGATCCATGGTGTATTGGCGCGCAGCATGCCAGCACCATTCGGCGGCGCCTAATGTGCCCCAGGCAATACCGTAGCGAGCAGAGTTTAAGCAAGTAAAAGGGCCTTTTAAGCCAGTAATGTCTGGGAATTCATTTTCATCGGGGACAAAGACTTCATCCATTGCGATTTCCCCGGTAATGGATGCACGCAGACCCATCTTGCCGCTAATTTTGGGGGCTGTAAGCCCCTTCATGCCTTTTTCTAAAATGAAACCTCTGATCAAGCCCTCATCATTTTTAGCCCACACAACAAATACGTCGGCAATTGGAGAATTGGAGATCCACATTTTCGAACCGGTTAAGGAAAAACCACCAGGTACTTTTTTAGCGCGGGTAATCATGCCGCCAGCATCGGATCCGTAATTAGGCTCTGTTAAACCAAAGCAACCGATCCATTCACCTGTAGCTAATTTAGGGAGATATTTTTGCTTTTGCGCCTCGCTACCGAATTCATTAATGGGCACCATCACCAGAGAGGACTGAACGCTCATCATGGAGCGATAACCAGAATCTACGCGCTCGATCTCACGGGCAATCAGGCCATAAGAAACGTAATTGAGGTTGGCACCACCATACTGCTCAGGAATGGTTATTCCCAATAAACCCAGTTCACCCATTTCACGAAAGATGGCCGGATCGGTGGTTTCATTACGGAAGGCATCTAGTACGCGCGGCATCAAGCGCCCTTGAGCGTATTCAGCGGCCGCATCACGAATCATGCGCTCATCTTCGTTTAATTGGGTATCGAGGAGAAGGGGGTCTTCCCACTGAAAACTGGCTTTACTCATGGTGTACTCGGTTTAGGTTGCTGTTTTTAAGGGGGAGTCCTGTGCGTTTTCAAGAATCCCTATATTCTTGTTTCTATTATCCATTTATTTATTATTTTGATCGCTTCACTTCGCCTACGCCATGCCAGAACCTAGAGCTCAATATCGCTACTACGATCTGATCTTGGCTGCCTTTGTGGTGGTGCTGGTGTGCTCTAACTTTATTGGCGCAGGCAAAGCGGCAGTCATCGATTTACCTTACTTTGGCACGGTGATATTTGGTGGCGGGGTCCTGTTTTTTCCGATCGCCTACTTTTTCGGCGATATCCTGACCGAAGTCTATGGCTATGCTTACGACCGTAGAGCAGTTTGGGCTGGTTTTGTAGCCTTAAGCTTTGCTGCCATCATGGCTCAAATTGTGATTGCCTTGCCAGTTGCACCAGGTGCCTATATGGCCAATTATCAGCAGGGCCTAGAAACCGTATTTGGGAATTCTTGGCGAATTGCGATGGCCTCTATGCTGGCATTCTGGTGCGGCAGCTTTAGCAACAGCTATGTGATGGCCAAGATGAAAATATGGTCCCAAGGACGTCATCTGTGGATGCGCACCATTGGATCGACTGCGGTAGGGGAGTTGATCGATTCCTCCTTGTTCTACATGCTGGCGTTTTACGGTGTTTGGGAGACGCAAGAGATCATTGCGGTCGCTTGTATTCAATATCTCCTGAAAACCTCCTGGGAGGTCTTAGCTACCCCCTTAACCTATCGGGTGGTGGCATATCTCAAGCGCAAGGAAAACGAAGACTACTACGATATCCGGACGAATTTCACTCCATTTCGGGTCAAAGTGTAATTTTAGGTGTTTACCCCCTGAACCCGTTAAAATAACGGGTCTTTGATGCAAAGCTGCATCAACCCTATCGAATTTGAATACCAGAAAGCAAGACCATCCGTGCTGTCCGCATCTAATATCACCATGCAATTCGGGGCAAAACCCCTGTTTGAAAACATTTCCGTCAAATTTGGCGGTGGAAACCGTTACGGCCTGATTGGCGCAAATGGTTGTGGCAAGTCCACTTTCATGAAAATCCTCGGTGGCGAGTTAGAACCCACCAGCGGCAACGTCAGCCTAGACCCCGGTATTCGTTTGGGTAAATTGCGCCAAGACCAGTTTGCCTACGAAGATCAACGCGTATTAGATGTTGTCATGATGGGCCATGAAGAGATGTGGCAGGCTGCTGCTGATCGCGATGCCATTTATGCCAACCCTGATGCTACCGATGACGACTACATGAAGGCTGCAGAGCTCGAAGGCCATTACGCAGAGTACGGCGGCTACACAGCAGAAGCTAAAGCAGGGGAGTTACTTTTAGGTATTGGTATTCCCATCGAGCAACATGATGGTTTGATGAGCAACGTTGCTCCTGGTTGGAAACTGCGTGTATTGCTTGCGCAAGCCTTGTTCTCTGATCCAGACGTGTTGTTGTTAGATGAGCCAACCAATAACTTGGATATTCATTCGATTCATTGGCTTGAAGATATTCTGAATGAAATCAAAAGCACGATCGTGATTATTTCCCATGATCGCCACTTCTTAAATGAAGTGTGTACACATATGGCTGATATGGATTTTGGAACACTTAAAGTGTATCCCGGTAACTATGACTCCTATATGCTCGCTTCCGTGCAGGCTCGTGCTCAACAGTTAAGCTCGAACGATAAGGCCAAGGAAAAGATTGCTGAATTACAGGCCTTCGTAAGTCGATTCTCAGCCAATGCTTCTAAAGCCCGTCAGGCAACATCACGTCAGCGGCAATTAGAGAAAATTGAGATCACTGAGATCAAACCCTCTTCCCGTCAAAATCCGTTTATTCGTTTTGATTCTGAAAAGAAGCTTCACAATATGGCGGTTGAGTGCAATGCACTGACTAAAGCCTATGACCGAACCATTTTTAAGAACTTCAAGATCAGCATTCGTGCTGGTGAAAAGGTTGCCATCATTGGGCAAAACGGCGCTGGTAAAACGACACTGCTAAAGACCATTCTAAGCAAACGCTTCGACGGTATTTCTGCAGATAGCGGTGATGTCAAATGGGCAGAAAATGCTAACGTGGGCGTGATGCCCCAAGACAATACAGATCTCTTTGCTAAAGAAGAGCTCTTGATGGATTGGATGAATGAATGGCGTAATAACGGTGATGACGATCAAGTGATTCGTGGCACCTTGGGACGCTTACTGTTCTCTGGTGATGACATTAGCAAATCAGTCAAAGTGCTTTCCGGTGGTGAGAAGGGTCGCATGATTTGGGGTAAGTTAATGCTCCAAAAGTACAACGTCCTTGCGATGGATGAGCCAACCAATCACATGGATATGGAATCCATTGAAAGTTTACAGATCGCTCTGGAGAAATACGAAGGCACTTTGATATTCGTATCCCATGACCGCGAGTTTGTATCTTCTTTGGCTAATCGCATCTTAGAAGTCAAGATGGATGGAACTATTTCTGACTACTCCGGTACTTACGAGGAGTATTTGAGAAGCCAGGCGATAACAGGTTAATTGTTTTCTTTAATTTGACGCTGGAAGCGCATTGCAGTGCCATCGGCCCTAATGCGTTTCCACACCTGATCTTTTTCTTCTTGACTCAAAAACACCCAGTTACTGACTTCACTTAAGGTCCGTCCACACCCTTGGCAGATCTCATCGTAAAGCGTCGTGCATACACCGATACAAGGCGAGTCAGAAGCATCATCCCCAACAGCCAATGAATGCGAGCCATCCTGAAATGGGTTGGGGTTGTCCTTAGCTGTCATGGCGATACTGTAGTCGATTTCAGCGGACTGCGTTCTTCGAGCTCATTTACGTAGGCTGCCATGCCTTCATGCTCGCGTTCTAAAAAACGTTTTACTGCTGTACCAAACTGTGCATCTGCCATCCAGTGTGCTGACTGAATGGTGGTGGGTAAAAAGCCTCTGGCCATCTTGTGCTCACCTTGGGCGCCACCTTCAAACGAAGTAATGCCCTCGCTAATGCAATACTCAATAGCTTGGTAATAGGCCACTTCAAAATGCAAACAGGGAATATGTTTAATGGCACCCCAATATCGGCCATACGCTTTGGAAGATTGCTGATCTACAACTAATAATGAAGAGGCGATAGGAAGCCCATTTTTGCTGGCAATGATCAGATGCAAATACTCGGGCATTAACCGCCCCAGCGTTTGAAAAAAAGATTCACTTAAATAGGGGCTTGATTGATGCTCAAGATAGGTGTTTTCGTAACAGCGGTAAAAGAATGACCAATCGGATGCTGTTGCTGCTTTGCCTGGCACATGCCGATACGAAAGATTCTCGGCGGCGACTAAAGAGCGTTCACGCCGAATATTCTTGCGACGTTTCATTGTCAAAGCAAATAAGAATTGCTCGAAATTCTCAAAGCCTTTGTTTTGCCAATGAAACTGCACACTATCTCGCAACATAAAACCCTGATCTTGCATTTCTTTTAAGGTGTCTGGTTCTGGAAAGAGAATATGCGCAGAAGAGAGGTCATTTTGACTTACGAGAGATTTAAGGGCAGAGACCAGGATTTTGCGAATAGCCCCCATATCCTCACCAGGGGCAACTAAGAGCCTGGGGCCTTGTACTGGAGTAAAGGGAATAGCGCAGAGTGCTTTGGGGTAGTAGGGCATACCTGCCTGTTCGTAAGCTTGGGCCCAAGACCAATCAAAAACGAACTCACCATAGGAATGTTGCTTTAAATACAATGGCATAGCACCGATAATGGCGGAATGACTTGAAGTAATCATCAAGTGAGCAACCTGCCATCCCGTATTGCCTCCAACGCATCCACACTCCTCCAGGCTGTGGAGAAATTCATAACGAAGGAAGGGTCCAGCGTCATTTGGAAGCAGGGCATTCCATTGGGCTGGGGGGATTTCAGAAAGGCTAGAGATAACCTTTAGCTGATATGAATCGGAGTTCAATGCGAAAAAATCAATGAAAAGGGATGGGTCAGCGCTGGATTAACTCAATCTTGTAACCATCAGGGTCAGTGACAAAGGCGATGATGGTATCGCCACCCGCAACTGGTCCTGCAGCTCGGGTGACATTGCCACCAGAAGCGGCAATCTTCTCGCAGGCGGCATAGGCATCGGGCACGCCAATCGCGATATGGCCGTAGGCATCACCCATTTGATAAGCATCCACCCCGTAGTTATAGGTCAACTCGATTTCAGATTGGCCATCCGCATTGCCTTTACCAAAAGCAACAAAAGATAGGGTGTATTTCTGTTCAGGGCGATCAGTCGTGCGCAGTAAATTCATGCCCAATACCTTGGTATAGAAATCAACTGAGCGAGTCATATTGCCGACTCGAAGCATGGTATGCAAGATCATCATGGATCAAATATAAAGGTATTTGCCTATTCATGTTGAGAGGGGGCCAAGCCAAAAGGACACCCCCCAATGCCGACTTATAAGAGCGGTATTTACTCCTGATGATTGAACGACTGCTATTCAGTAGATTACAGACATTGAAAACCAGTTAGATTTAGGTCCCTGAGGGGCGCAGAACGGCCAATAACGGTCAAATAAGCTGGTCTATCAATACACGCTAGGGCACTTCTTGATTCGCCAGCCTAGGCGGTTTAATAGGGCATCCAAAATTCAGATGAGTCAGATTAATAGCCAGCTCATATCCAATCAAGTTTCTGACAGATAGCCAGTCCATGGAAATGTATTGGGCTTAAGCGGTTTGATTATTTAACCACCCTAAAGTTGTAATTTTATTATTTGATTCCACTTCTAAAGAGGAGGGCGAGGAATGCGTTCTGGATATAGTTTGTTATCGGAAAAAGCGGCTGCACTTAGTCTTCTGGTCTTAATTTTCAGAATTTAGGTTTGACCCACTTAAATCTTAATTCATGATTATTTGTTAGTTCTTTAATTAAAAATTAGTTGCCCATTGGAATA
>CAIKGX010000242.1 GCA_903827075.1 uncultured beta proteobacterium
GGCGTTCAAGTACATGGCGGCATGGGCTTTATTGAAGAAACGGGTGCAGCGCAGTATTACCGCGATGCTCGCATCTTAACAATCTACGAAGGAACTACTGCAATTCAGGCGAATGACTTGATCGGCAGAAAAACGGTCCGTGATGGCGGCGCAACCGCTAAAGTGTTGTCGGAGAAAATCCTGCAAACTGAAAAAGATCTCGCAAGTAGTGGCACGGCAGATGCAAAAGCGGTTTTAAAACAATTGAAACCAGCGCGTGAAGCATTTGAATCCTCTGTTACTTTTATATTGGCAAATGCCAAGTCTGATATCAAAGCGGTATATGCCGGTAGCTTTGCCTATTTGCGTTTATGTGGATTGGTATTTGGTGCTTGGCAGATGGGCCGCGCATTATTAGCTGCTGAGGCTTTAAGATCAGGTGATCCCAGCTTTTTTGATGCCAAGATTGCGACTGCTAGATTCTTTGCTGAGAATCTATTGCCGCAAGCGCAAGCTTTAGCCACTTCTATCTTAGAGAGTGGCCACTCTACTAATGCGCTTTCTGTAGAGCAGTTCTAAAAAGCAGTACGCTCACTTAAGGCTATCCGCAATTATTGGGATAGCTTTCTTGCTTCTTGAAGTTGCGAGATAAAGAACTGCTCAAATGAGATGGCCAAAAATGTCATCATTACGCCAGCGCCAAATACCAGCGAGAAGATCACGGTCAGCACTACTGGCCAGCCTGATTTGGTAGCGCGGCTGGGGTCAAGCCCCGGATTAAATTGTGCATCCCATTTATCATCGGCACGTAAACCAAATGCAATGGTGGTGAGCCAGCTTGCTTCAATCGCAATAAATCCAAAGGTAATTAAGACCCAGCCTGGTGCTGAATGAAAGTGTGATTGTTTGAGGAGTTGCCAACCAGCGATACCGCCAATGAATGCGAATAATTGTGCCCAAGCCCAAAAAGATTTGAAGCCTTGTAAATAGAAGCAGTTTAATCCTGTGCCCGGAAAAAATAATCCCAGTGCGCAAAAAAGCAGTTTGTAGTTTTTCATGCGGGCTTTCAATAAAAGTTTTTTATTTTATGTGCTGAGAAATTATTTTGCTGGGGAGGGGCGCTGCATAAAGCTCAGCACTTCGCGATCAGCACCAATCATCAGCAGTTGATCACCATTGCGAACGATGCTGCGGTAATCATTGAGCTCGTAAAGAAAATCATTTTCTAACTCCATGCGCTGTGGAGCGCATGCCATTTTAGTGCTGGCAATTTGATCTAAGGTAAAGCCACGGGCGTCTTCATTGAGGCGAGCGGTAAACCGATTGCATCCTGTTGATCCGCTGATGCGCTCACCATTGGCATCAAATTGGATTTGAATGGGGTTGCTGGCTTCGCCCTGGGGTATTTGACGTGTTCGTACCTCACCCATGGCATTGGGAGCTAAATTCCAGCGAACCAGATCCCATTTGGTATTGCGTAGCTCGCTACTGGGAGGGCTGGTTTTGGCATTGCAGGGCGGAATGACGTTGGCACAGGCCGTTAAAAGACTCAAACTCAGACATGAAAATAGAAGAAATA
>CAIKGX010000243.1 GCA_903827075.1 uncultured beta proteobacterium
CGCCGATTGTCGTTATGGCTGCAGACCCTGCACCAGCTCCTACTCCCGTAGTCGCTCCGGCGCCAGTAGCTGCTCCAGCAGCACAGTCGAATAAAGCCGCTGAGAAGAAAGTAGCTCAAAAGGCGAAGAAGGATCAGAAAAAGGCAGATAAGAAAGCGAAGAAGAAGGCGAAGAAGAAAGCAAAAGCTGCACAGGCAGCCACTGCTCAGTAAGCTTCTTAGGAACCACACGAAAAAAGCCATCGAAGTGGAACGTTTCGCTGGCTTTGTTACAGGTGTTGATTGAGTAAGCTTCGCATTTCTAAAATAGTCTCGCTGGGCGTTAAACCAATGGGACCAACCTGTTTAGCAACCAAGCTATCGGCAGCAGTAGCATGAAGCTGAACTGCAATGCCTGTAGCCTCCCAAAGATTGAGGTGGTGACGAATGCCTTGGGCTGCAATTGCAGCAATACTTCCAGTTAATGCATCACCCATGCCGCCAGTTCCCATGCCAGGATTGCCTTGCTCGCAAGATAGCACTTGATGGCTCGGTGAAGCAATTAAGGTATGTTCACCTTTAAGCACGACGATCGATTGGGTGAGTTGTACCAAGCTTTCTAGAGCGATGTTGCGATCCTCTTGTACCTTTGCAGCAGATATACGCAATAGATGTCCCGCCTCCCCAGGATGCGGAGTAATCACGGTTTGATTGGGAAATGATTGATTGCGTTTTTGTAATAAGACTAGAAGCTCTGGGGTGTCAGCAATTAAGTTCAGCGCATCTGCATCGAGAATCAGTGGAATATCGGGATAGATCAAGCAGGCACTGACCCATTGGACTGCTAGGTTAGAAAATCCTAAGCCCGGACCAATCGCAATGACATCAGGATCTGTTGATTGCAGCTGCTGGACAGGCTCAAAGCTCGCCAATCGAATCATCAGTTCGGCTTGCTCGGGGGTGGCATGGGCAGTGGCGGGATCGAGCATTTCTAATATGGTCCACCCTGCACCCAGATGAAGGGCAGCATTCCCTGCAAGTAGGAGTGCGCCTGCCATTCCGGGCGCGCCTCCAATTAACAGTACCTTGCCTGCGTGGCCTTTGTGCTCAGAGGGATCACGTTTTAAGCGCTTAATTAAATCGAAGGATTGAAGGGGGGTGACTGATCTAAGCATGCCTGAAGTATGGCCTTTATTGTTCTTTAAACAAACCATTTTAAGGGGGAGTATCCTTAAAAGCATGGAGATTCAATTCTTAGGCGCGGCAGGTGAAGTCACTGGGTCGAGATATTCGGTGAAGTTTTCGCTTGATGGTCGAGATGTTCGTTTTATGGTTGACTATGGCATGTTTCAAGGTGGACGTGAGGCAACGCAAAAAAACGTTGAGCCGCCCCCTTTCTCCCCTAAAGATATTGAGTTTATCGTCTTAACTCATGCCCATATTGATCACAGTGGTCTATTACCGCGCTTATGTGCCCAAGGTTTTTCGGGGCCAATCTATTGCACAGGCGCTACATTTGAATTACTCAAAATACTTTTGCCCGATAGCGCGCATTTGCAGTGGGCTGACCTAGAGCGAGCAGAAAGAAGAAAGAAGGCGGGTAAATGGCGGGGCGATATGCCGGTCGCTTTATATACCCGGGAAGAAGTAGAGATGGTGTTTGCCCAATGTGAATTAATAGAGTACCAGCAAGCTGCCGAGCCATGCAAAGGAGTTCGTTTGGAATTTCAAAATGCAGGTCATATTTTAGGTTCAGCTATTGCCATAATCGACATCACAGAAACAGGCAGCCCATCTAAACGCTGTGTATTCTCTGGGGACATTGGGATGAAAGGTAAATTGCTTATGCCTGACCCCTCTTTGATTTCCCAAGCGGAAGTCATCGTCGTGGAGTCTACTTATGGCGATCGTTTGCATAGAAATCTGCAGGCTACAGAAGAAGAATTAGTGGATGTGATTTCTAGCACCTTAAAAGGTAATGGGAATGTGGTTATCCCCGCTTTCGCCGTTGGCCGCACCCAAGAAATATTATTTTTGTTAATTGATTTAGTGCGCAGAAATGTATTACCCCATTTAAATATTTGGGTTGATTCACCAATGGCTACAGCTGCCACTCACCTGACGCAACATTTTTTCTCTCAATTAGATGAGCAATCCCAAGCTACATTCAAATGGTTTAAGGGCAATCCGGGCGCGGTAGATTTACGCTTTATTGCGGACGTTGAAGAATCCAAAGCTCTAAACAAGATTAAAGGAGGGGCGATCATTATTTCTGCTAGCGGAATGTGTGACGCGGGTCGCATTGTTCATCATCTAGAGAATAATCTTCCACGACCACAGAGTGCGGTCATTATTACGGGGTTTCAAGCGTACGGCAGTTTAGGGCGACGCTTGGTCGACAAGGCGCAGAAGGTGAGATTGTTTGGCGAAGAGGTTCCTGTACGTGCATCCATTCATACCATCGGGGGCTTATCAGCACATGCAGACAAAGAGGGGCTATTGGATTGGTTAAGGGGATTTAAGAACGAAGCAAAAACGATTTTTGTTGTCCATGGAGAGCCAGAAGCCTCCTCTGTTTTGGCTAAAGCAATTCGTGATGACCTCGGTTGGAATAATGTCATTATTCCGGAGCGTCTCCATTCTTACCAATGCTGAGAATACGCTTCATTAATCAGCGACTTTTGCCCCAGCGATACCATGACGCTGCATTGCATTTTCCACAAAGCCGGATTTTTTTAATTGAGCAATGATGCTACTGAGATAGTTGCCGGTGATTTGATAGCCTTCCCTTGCCTTTGGAATGCCAATCGCTTGATTGATCACCATAAAATGTCCCGGTAACATTCTTAATCCACTATAGCGCTGAGCATCGCATTCTAATTGTTGCTTAACACCCGCAGCCACATTACCAGTGCCACTCATAAAATCATCTACGACTGCTTGTGAGCTTGCGGAGCGCAGGAGTATGGCGTTTTTGATCTCGCGAGTGAGATATAGGTCATACGCACTGCCTTTACCAACCACGATTTCATTGCCTGGTTGATCTACTTCTTCATTTTTAGTGAGGGGTGAGTTTGCTTTGACCAAATAGGCGCCTTCAATTTGGATGTACGCAGGGGTATAGCTGATGTCGGCGCCACGAACAGGGTCAATTGCAACAAACACTAAATCAAGCTCGCCATTCTTTACTGCATCAACTGTTGCCCCGGCAGTTTTAAAGCTGGTAAATATGATTGACAAGCTTAAATGCCGTGCAATTTCATTGGCAATGTCGACAGTGATTCCTTTGACTTCTTGAGTTGTTTCATCGGCAGTGGCCAATAGAGGATTCCCTAAATTAATGCCTACACGGATAGTGCCGGTAGGCGCAAAGGATAAGTTCATGGCGGCGTTGTCTTGTGTCATAGCGATAGCTGAAGTGATTTGAGTGAGTATAAGGATCTAGCCGATCAATGCCAGAATAGAATCTTTGATGCTATTGAATCGCCTGTTCATAATCTAAAGATATAAAAAAACCGCGGCGGACCGCGGTTTAACTTGCTCTAAAAGAATTATTTCTTAGCATCAGCTGCAGGTGCTGCAGTTGGGGCTGCTGGAGGAGCAACAGGCACATCTTTTTTAGCTTCTTCCATATGAGCAGCTTCAGCGCCATGCTTCTCACCGCCCATATCAATGTCGCCGTCGCCTTTAAGGAGTAAGTAGGCGGTGGCACCAATTAATACTAGTACCATGATGATGATTGAACGATTGCTCATTGCTTTTCCTTCAGTTTAGTTAATATTGCTGCAATATTAACGCTTGCAGGCTAGCCGGTAAATCCCCATAAGCCCTATAGAGGGGATTAATTCGAAATTCTAGGTATTAATACTCATTTTTATCCTCGGCTTACCGGGTCAAAAGAGGGGGAAATTGAAGGGAAAAGGTTAATATGGATTACCCATTTGCTAAAGGTTTTCCCCAATGAGCTCTAAGCCCCCACGCAATCATTCGCAAACGATTACGGATTACTTGATGCTACAAAGGAGTCGGATTCGTGAAGATGGCTCTACAGACTCCTATAAGTTTGCCTTTGAAGATGATGCTTTCTTAGCTCGCCCAGAAACCATTGGCCTGCGCTTTCAGTTGGAATTATTAAAACCAGAAATTCTCCTGCATGAGCGCAGGATTGATCACACCATTACCGTCTTTGGTTCAACCCGTTTTGTTAGTCATGATACAGCGGTGGAGATGGGGCGGAAGGCCAAGACGCCAGCAGAGCTGGCTGAGGCTAATACAGCATTGAGCCATAGTCAATATTATGATTCAGCACGAGAATTTGGAGCCATTGTTGCTCGCTACAATGCAACGCAATCAGAAAGTAAAAATAAATTACATATTGCCACTGGCGGTGGGCCTGGAATTATGGAGGCGGCTAATCGAGGGGCATTTGAGGCGGGCGATAAAACGATTGGTTTTAATATAAGTCTGCCTAGAGAGCAGTACCCCAACCCTTATGTAAGTGAAGGTCTGAGCTTTCGTTTTCATTATTTCGCTTTGCGGAAAATGCATTTTATGCTCAGAGCTAGAGCCATTGTTGCTTACCCAGGAGGATTTGGCTCCATGGATGAATTATTCGAAGTATTAACTTTGATGCAAACCAAAAAAGTCATTCGATTTCCAGTGATTTTAGTGGGTAAGGACTTTTGGACTGAGGTGGTCAGTTTTAAAAAAATGCTTGAGCACGGCGTAATAGAGCAAGCAGATGTGGATCTCATTCATTTTGTTGAGACGGCAGAAGCGGCCTGGGGTGTTATTAGGGACTGGTATCAGCTAGCTTAAGAGCAATCTGTAAAATAGTAAAAAAGGCTCAAAATGACGACCCCCACTATAAGTATTGCCACCCAATTGGATTTGCCTGGATACGTCCTAGGTGTAGTTATGCTGTTAATCATCATGCTGATTCATGGGGCAGCTCTCTTACAGATAGCTAAACGGTATGAGGTGAAATCCTTTCTCTATTTGGCTGAGCACAAATATGCTTCGGTGTCATATATCTTTTATGTCGGCGTTATTTGCTTATTCTTGACACACATTTTTGAAATCATCCTTTGGGGTATCTCTTTGTGGGCCTTTAAGCTATTGCCTAATTTGAGCGACAGCATTTTGTTTGGTGGGAGTACATATACAGCGATGGGATTTATGGAGGATCTCTTGCCAGATGGCTGGAAGATGCTGGCTGTCATTATTGCCTTCTCTGGCATGTTTACTTTTGCCTGGACAGCCTCAGTCATGATTTCCATGACCAAAAATTTCCGTCAAGCTTACACGCGCTCACATATGCTGAAACTCAATTTACCTACGGAAGTGATTGAGCGCTTTAAAAATTCATGAATAAAAAATGGGATGCCATCATTATTGGTGGCGGCGCAGCCGGCTTGTTTTGTGCCGGTGTAGCAGGGCAGTTGGGTAAAAAAGTATTGGTGTTGGACCACGCTGATATTTTAGGTGAAAAAATCCGGATCAGTGGTGGCGGGCGATGTAATTTTACGAACCTTCATAGCGGCCCTGCAAACTTCCTTTCTCTCAATCCCCATTTCGTTAAGAGCGCATTGGCACGTTACCCCGCAAAAGAATTTATTCAGTTAGTTCAATCTTATCGAATTGGCTATCATGAGAAACATCAGGGGCAATTATTTTGTGATGATTCTTCCAAGCAGATTATGGATATGCTTTTTATTGAATGCGCTAAAGGCAATGTCACAATTAAAAACCCCGTCATCATCGAATCTATAGCGCAAGATTCAGGGCAATGGCTTGTCAAAACTAATGCTGGTATTGAAAGATCAAGCTCTGTAGTAATGGCAACTGGAGGCCTACCTGTACCTGCCATTGGTGCCACTGCATTTTCACTTGATATTGCTAAGCAGTTTGGACTTAAAGTCATTGAACCTCGTCCTGGTCTAGTACCTCTCTCATTTACATCGGAAGAGTTTGACGCTCTTAATGAGTTAGCGGGATTAAGTTTGCCTGTCCGCATTAGTTCTGGATCAAAGGGTGCCCGCTATGGTGCCTGCCGTTTTAACGAGGATCTCTTGCTTACCCATAAAGGTTTATCAGGCCCTGCAGTGCTTCAGGCTAGTAGTTATTGGGTGGAAGGAGAGGCTATTCACATTGATTGGCTAGGGGCTGTTGAAATTAATGGCAGATTTAACTGCGATGAATTATTTAATGATGAAGAGAATCGACTCAAACTCACGGAAACTATTTTGGCATCAGTCATGCCTCAGCGTTTAGCTAAGGCATTTGCAGAGCAACAGAAGTTACTAGGGCGTAAGTGGGCAGAGGTTTCTAAAAAAGACCGCCAAGCCCTCAAAGAGCTCATTACGAATTGGTCTGTTAAGCCAGCAGGTACATTAGGCTGGAAAAAGGCGGAGGTGATGCTGGGTGGGGTAGACACCAAAGCACTTGATGGCCAAACTATGATGGCACGTCAATATCCAGGACTTTATTTTATTGGAGAGTGCGTAGATGTTACTGGCCACCTTGGCGGGCATAACTTCCAGTGGGCATGGGCTAGCGGATTTGCTTGTGCCCAGGCACTGTAAACCAATCAGACCCTGAGCATTTTTTTGTTCTTCTTTGCTCGCGAGCGAATATTCAATAGTTCTACTGATAGAGAAAAGGCCATCGCCACATAAACATATCCTTTTGGAATATGGGCACCCATACCTTCAGCAATCAGGACGACACCCACTACAGTGAGAAAGGAAAGGGCGAGAACCTTAATAGAGGGATGCCTTTGCACAAAATCACCAATGGGTTTTGCTGCTATGAGCATAATGAATACAGAGGCAAGTACCGCTGCAATCATGACGCTAATTTCATCAACCATACCAACAGCCGTAATCACGCTATCTAATGAGAAGATGATATCGAGCAACCCAATCTGCGCTACCGAAGCAATAAACAGCTTGAGCATCGATTCTTTGCTGTGCTGAGTCATATTGGAGGGATCCATACTATCGTGATGTTCGCCCACCTCTACTTCTACATAGATTTCTTTTGTGGCTTTCCAGAGAAGGAAGAAGCCTCCGAGAAGTAAGATCAAGTCCCTGCCGCTGATGGCATGACCTTTCACCGAAAATAATGCGTCTGTGAGACCCATGACCCAAGATAGACTGAGCAGTAAAAGGATGCGGGTGAGCAGTGCAAATATCAGCCCAAACTGCCGTAC
>CAIKGX010000244.1 GCA_903827075.1 uncultured beta proteobacterium
CAATCCATGGAAATGTATTGGGCTTAAGTTGTTTGATTATTTATCCACCCTAAAGTTGTAATTTTATTATGTAATTCCACTTCCAAAGAGGAGGGCGAGGAATGCGTTCTATATACAGTTTGTCATGGTCTAAAGCGGATGCATTTAGTCTTCCGGTCTTCATTTTCAGAATTTAGCTTTAACTAATCTTTTAATTTGGGCCGCCTATGGACGATCATCTGCATATTCAGCAAAATCAAGTAGCTCTTAAGCTTGCTCTGCAGGTGATTAATTCTTCTAGTGACATTATTGTGATTAGTGAAGCTATGCCTATTGATGCCCCGGGGCCCCGGATTGTGTATGTCAATGAGGCTTTTGTTAGGGAAACGGGCTATACCGTAGAAGAAGTGATTGGGAAATCACCTAGAATCTTACAAGGACCCAAGACGGATCAAGCCACTATCGGGCGGATTCGCGCTGCTTTAGAAAAATGGCAACCCATTCGCGAAGAGGTGCTCAATTATAAAAAGAATGGCGAAGAGTTTTGGCAGTCCCTTAATATTTTCCCGGTAGCTGATGAAAGTGGACTGTTTACTCATTGGGTGGCCGTCCAACATAATATTACTGAGCGTAAATTGGCTGAAATGAAATTGCTAAATGCGAACCAGTCATTTAAGTTAGCCATGCAGGTAGGCGGTATTGGCGTTTGGGAATGGGACATTGCAAAGGATTATTTGACATGGGATCAAGATATGTATTCGCTCTATGGAATATCTGAGCAGAATTTTCCCAATGCTTATGATGCTTGGCAAAAAGCACTTCACCCCGAAGACCGCTTAAAGGCTGATGAAGATATCCGGCATGCCATCATTCATGGTGTATTTGATACTGAATTTAGGATAGTTTGGCCAGATCAAACAATCCGATATATTCGTGCACATGCCATGGTAATTAAAGATGATTTAGGTGTTGCTACGAGGATGATTGGAACCAATTGGGATATCTCCGAAGCTAAAGCACGCCAAGCTGAGATCGAGGAAATAGCATTCTTTGATCATTTAACTGCATTACCTAATCAGCGTCTCTTTATGGATCGCCTAGGTCAAGCGATGCTGATGAGTCAGCGCAACCAAAATTATGGATCCTTAGTATTTATTGATCTTGATAAGTTCAAATATGTCAATGATCAACATGGTCATTTAGTGGGCGATAATTTATTGATAGAGGTTTCTCAACGGATTAAAAAATGTTTGCGTGAAATGGATACGGCATCACGTTACGGCGGGGATGAGTTCATTGTTTTGCTAAGTAATCTCAGCGCCAACGAAGATGACGCCAAAAAAGAATTGCAAAAGATAGCAGAAAATATCAGAGATTCTCTAGGTTCTGTCTACACACTTTCAATTTCTAATGACATGGCTGAAAAAAATTTGATTCTGTGTGGCTGTAGTGCAAGCATAGGCTCGATCTTATTTTTTGGTCAGCAGCATACTCCAAAGGAGCTGATACATCAGGCAGACACTGCAATGTATGGGGCTAAGTCCAAAGGTGGAAATCGAGTTCAATTCAGCAAGTTACCCCTTTAGGGTGCTATAGAGCATGCAGAGCCAGGCAATGATGGATCACAAGCGGGCATGCCTCTTCTTAAAAAGTTCCATGCCAATGGAATTGCATTTATTTTGCTTATTTTTCAGCATTCAGGTCGACACTCCAATTGACTCGATTCATTATTCGATCCGATAACAATCAAAGTTCAATAGTGATATGACTAAAATTTGCTTCAATTTCATTGCAGTATTTGCTTTGTGGACCCCATTATTGACCTATGGTGAGTGCATCGGAGATAGAGCAGCTGAAAAATCATATTCAGTTTATATCGTTCCTCAAACGGCAATATCCAAACTGTATAGTGATTGGACGCCGCTGTTAGAGCATTTAGGCAAAAGATCAAACCAGTGTTTTGATTTGATTGTGCCATCGACAATTCCTGCGTTTGAGAAGCAATTGTTTAGTGGTAAAGAGGATTTTGCTTTTGTTAACCCATACCATGCGGTTATGGCATTTAAAGCGCATCAATACACGCCTTTGATAGCTGATGGAAAAAATAAATTAGATGGTTTAATTGTTGTAAGGGCGGATAGCAAGATAAATGAATTAAAGCAGTTAAATCATTCGAAAATAGCATTTCCTGCACCCAATGCCTTTGCCGCTTCCTTATTAATTCGGTCTTTCTTAATGCAAGAGGGCATTACATTTGAACCAATATACGTAAAGTCGCATAAAAATGTGTATTGGTCTGTTATGGCTGGTGATGTTCCTGCGGGAGGCGGAGTAAACAACACCTTCTTTAGAGAGCCGGACGAAATAAAAGATCGGTTGAGAATTTTGTATAAAACACCCATGTTTATGCCCCATCCATTTGTTGCTAATCCGCGAGTTCCATCCAAGGTCCAGCGAGCTGTTAAGGATGCATTTCTTTCAATGAAAAATGATCCTGCTTTAACTGAAATATTAAACAATGTGCAAATTCCAGATCCTATAACGGTCGATTATCGTAAGGACTATATGCCTATTGAAAAACTGAGATTAGAAAAGTATGCAGTCCGTATTGATAACCAGTAGCCAGGCTCATCAACCTCCGGCTTATCCCAAATTATTTGTTTGGCTGGGCTTGGTCGTCCTCACATTAATCCTTGCTAGTAGTTTTTGGGCCTCAATGAGCATCAATCATATGATTGAAAGCGCATTTGAGGAATCAGGCTCATATATTTCTGAAGGGCTGGCTAATGCCGTAGCAGAAAATCTGATTACAAAAGATTATGCTGCTATTGAGGTAAATGTCCGTCATACCCTCTCCAATAGCAATATCCTTTCCGCTGCAATAACAGATCCGGCTGGAAAAGTGATCATCAATATGAAAAGAGCCGAAATTGGTAAGCTGCCCAATTTAGATTTTGGTAATCAGTACTTCATTCTAGAGGGTAGAGGAGTCAAGCCATATAGTGAGAACGAAGCAACTACTATAGTTTCTTGGACTCCAATTGTTCGGGGAATTCATATTGGCTGGGTTAGGGTGGAGATCTCGAAAACCAGCTCGGTAAAAATATTAAGCACTTTAAGATTCAATTTGCTCATCGCGCTTTTTTTGTCGCTTGGGCTAGCTGTTTTATTAAGTATTTGGAAGCTGCGTATTTATATTTTAAATGTCAGCAGATGGAATAAAAGCGTCGTGGATACCAATGTCCTGAAAGAACGTGAAGTCATTCATTCTCATTTAATAATGATGGAAGCTCTTGGGCAAATGGTCGCCAAAAGGGATTCCGAAACTGGCGCACATAATTACCGAGTGACCTATATTGCTATACGAATCGCTGAAGAGCTGGGCTATAAGGGGGTAGCAATGCAATCCCTCATTACAGGAAGCTTTTTACATGATATTGGTAAGGTAGCGATTCCCGACTCTATCTTGCTTAAGCCGGGGGCATTATCGGATGCGGAGTGGGTGATTATGAAAACGCATGTTACTCACGGGGAGCAAATGGTAAAAGATATCGGATGGCTCTCCAAAGCCCATGAGATTGTTGCTAATCATCATGAAAAATGGAATGGAACGGGATATCCCCGCGGCATCAGCGGTGCTGATATTCCGATTTCCGCTAGAATATTTATGGTGGCTGATTCCTTTGATGCGCTGTGCTCAGAAAGACCTTACAAAAAAGCATTTGATTATGATGAGTCAATGAAAATTATTAATCAGGAATCTCAATCGCATTTTGATCCTCAATTAGTTCATATTTTTTCCTCGATTTCAAGAGTAATTTATGATGAACTGGCTAGCTTAAGTAAGGCTGAAATAAAGGCATTGGTTGCTGGAAGGCTAAATTTATATTTTTTCAATAACTAAAGAGCTCTCGCGCTATCTGAACTCTGATTCAGA
>CAIKGX010000245.1 GCA_903827075.1 uncultured beta proteobacterium
AGTTTGACTATGAATAGCTGCAAGTGCCTTGGGTGACGGTCCATAAGGACTTTCATTGGTGTTGAGCTTAACCAGCCGCGCCATTTGCGGTTGCTCCCCTGGAACGTAGGGGGTAAGGGTCTGAACAACGGGGCTCCAAAAGCGGCTCATGGGGTACTTTGGTCAAAAATCAGCAAAAAATAAAATAAACGCAGTCCAACAAACTCCACATTTATTTCCTTACTAGGAATGATATTATGAGGCTTCAATTAACACTTCGCCTAGTGGCGCACTGAAGCATGCGGCAAGCCGACGTTACCCGAAACACTTCGGAAACCAAAATTCAAATTACCATCAATTTAGATGGCACTGGTAAGGCTGAGCTCGCCTCTGGCGTCCCATTCTTAGATCATATGCTCGATCAAATTGCCCGTCACGGCATGATTGACTTAAAAGTCGTCGCTAATGGTGATACCCATATCGATGATCACCATACGGTTGAAGATGTCGGCATTACTTTGGGACAAGCTTTTGCCAAAGCTGTAGGCGATAAAGCGGGCATTACCCGTTATGGTCACTCTTATGTGCCTTTGGATGAAACCCTATCTCGTGTAGTGATTGATTTTTCTGGTCGGCCAGGTCTTGAATTTAATGTTCCATTTACTCGTGCGCGAGTAGGCGACTTTGATGTGGACCTCAGTATTGAGTTCTTCCGCGGCTTTGTGAACCATGCCGGCGTGACTTTGCACATTGATAATTTACGGGGCATTAATGCCCACCATCAGATTGAAACCGTGTTCAAAGCCTTTGGCCGTGCCTTGCGCATGGCTTTGGAAATCGATCCACGCGCATCTGGTGCCGTTCCCTCTACTAAGGGCAGCCTCTAATCTAGAAATCTTCTAGTGCCCAGTAGAAAACGATAGAACATAGGTTAAAAGTTGGCGCAAACAATTGCGATCGTTGATTACGGAATGGGTAACCTGCGTTCCGTCTATCAGGCCTTTCATCATGTGGCTCCAGAAGCTAACGTCTTGATTGCCCATACTCCAGAAGAAATCACCTCTGCCGATCGGGTTGTTCTTCCCGGTCAGGGGGCAATGCCCGATTGTATGAAGCACTTAGAAGAGTCTGGTCTATTGGAAGCCCTTTTAGTTGCCGCAAAAAACAAACCATTGTTGGGGGTTTGTGTGGGCGAGCAAATGCTGTTTGACCAAAGTGCCGAGGTTCGCTCTGGTGCGGATTTAAAATGGACTCCCTGTTTGGGATTAATTCCTGGGGAAGTGCGTTGTTTTGAGTTGGCGGGGCAGGTTCAACCTGATGGCTCTGCTTACAAAGTCCCCCATATGGGCTGGAATCAGGTTCGACAGGATCGTCAGCATCCAATATGGGATGGCATTCCAGATTTGACCAGCTTTTATTTTGTTCATAGTTACTATGTTGTGCCACAGCGCAAGGAAGATAGCGCAGGCTCAACCGAATATGGTGAATGGTTTACTTCTGCCGTTGCAAGGGATAATATTTTTGCAACACAATTTCATCCAGAAAAAAGTGCAGAATACGGTTTACAGCTTTATAAAAATTTTGTTACTTGGCAACCTTAATCATTCTCTAACGTGCTGCTATGCTGCTGAT
>CAIKGX010000246.1 GCA_903827075.1 uncultured beta proteobacterium
CCTTGCGGATCGTCGCACTCATTCAAGAAATTGACTTGGTAATAAAACCAAATCTTTTTACTGTCTATGAGTACTATTTATTTACATCTGTCCCGAAGGACTTGATGCTTTCACTTAGTACCCACAATTATCGGTTGACTAATTTTTAAAGAGGGCTGACTTGTTTCGTATTTCTTAAAAACATTCAGCAGAGAGATGAGACTATATCCCACCTTTTGGGGTCCGTCAACACCTTTCGTAGTCTTTTTCCTTAAAAAGCGAGGGTTTTTTCTGATATAAAAAAATAGCCCATTTAAATCAGATACATAGCACTTGAAAATAATTTATATATTTTTTCAAAAATTAGAGGGTTTTAGAGTATTTCTAGGTCTTAGTCTCTTTCATGCCCCATTTTTACGCTGTTTTTTGTGCCTTAAAGCCACAATATTAGGGAAAACCCTGCATTTTTACCAAGAGACTGCTAAGATGTTGCTATGCACAAAAAAATAGCGAATAGTTACTCACCCACCAAGCCCCATGGGCAAGGGCTGGTAGTGCCCGTACGCGCACTCCATGCGGGATATCGAGAGCAGATTCTGCGTCACTTTCTACAGCTAAACGAAGAAGATCGACGTCTCCGCTTCGGTACACACACGCCTGATGAGGTAGTGCATCACTATGTTCATCATATTAATTTCAATAAAGACACTGTATTAGGAAGCTTTGATGGTGAGCTCAACTTAATCGGTATGGCCCACTTAGCCTACTTACCTAAAGTAGATGGCCAGCCCTATGCTGCGGAGTTTGGCGTATCGGTGCTTCCAGAGGGACGTGGCCAAGGCATAGGAACCGCCTTACTAGAGCGCGCCGCAATGCATTCACGTAATACCCGTATTGAAACGCTATTTGTACACTGTCTTGCAAACAATAGGCCAATGATGCACTTGGCTCAAAAGGCTGGTATGCAGGTTGAGTATGCCTATGGCGATGCAGATGCATACCTTAAGCTTCCCCCAGCCAATACAGGAACGATTGTTCAGGAGGCTGCCAATGAACAGTGGGGCGACTTTGACTACGCGCTTAAGCAAAACTTGAAGCGCTCGAACAATGCTTGGTTATGGTTTTTAGGTAAGCCTAGACTCGCTTCCTAATTGCCGTTAGGAGCGCCCCGCAAGATCCAAGACACTAATAAAGACAAATCGGCATCATTCAGCTTTGCATTTGCCGGCATTGGCACAACACCCCAAGAACCTGAGCCGCCTTTTTGAATTTTATTTTTCAGAAATGCGGCTGCACCAGGATTATTTGCATACTTCTTTGCAATATCTTGAAAGCTAGGGCCAACAATTTTTTTAGTTACCGCATGGCAGCCTAGACAGGTATTCTGCTTAGCAATGGCTTGTGCTTTGGGATCATCACCATTCGCATAAGCTGGAGCGAAGTAAAAAATAAAAAGGGCGGGGACAAACAGTAAGTTGACACTCCGTCCTAACATACGCATATCGCCTTAGAAAAATAAAAATTAATTTTTGGGTGGGCTACTAGGCTGGGACTCATCAGCCTTGCCTTGTTTTTCTAACCGTAATTTTTCTGCATCGGAAATAATGTCAAAGTAAGCATAGACATCTTTTACGCCACTCGTATTGCTGGTTACTTTTTTAGCAATTTCCGCTTCCTGTTGAGTTAAGATTCCCATCAAATAAACGCTACTACCTTCAGCAACAATCGCCATTGAATTGGATGGTAGCTTGTCAGTAAAAATCATTTGGGTTTTAACTTTAGATTCAAGATAAGAATCATTGGCACGAGCAGTGAAGGTGCTATTAGGCCCAACTACCAACTCATTGAAAACGGAGCGAACATTCTTATTGGCTTTTGCGAAAGTTCCGGCCTGCTCTTTGATGTCAGCATCCTTCACTTCACCGGTAAGCAATACCTTTTGATTAAATGAAGTGACGTTGATATGTGCATTATCGCCAAAGCGCTTATCAAGAGCGTTCTCAAGCTCAAGCCCAATGCCTTTGTCAATTGCCTGCACAGCTGGCGTACGGCGATCTGCCATCACGCTAGCGCCTGCAGCGACACCACCAACAGCCACTACAGCGCAAGAAGTTAAAAATGAGGTGATCATTAGTAGCGCTAATGCCTTGCCAAGTAAGTTGATACGCATGTCAAATGCCTTCTAAAATTTAAATCGTTTAATCGAGCAATAAGTGATCCACCCCATCGCATAAGCCATGAAGTAAAACGAGGTGTGTTTCTTGAATGCGGGCAGTGCGGGTAGATGGGGCACATAGATGAATATCATTTTCATCCAATAGCTCGGCTATTTTTCCGCCACCGTTACCAGTCAGAGCAATAATTTTGATGCCCATTTTTTTTGCTGCCTCAATTGCCTTCACTACATTTTTAGAATTCCCTGATGTAGAGATACCCATCAAGATATCGCCTTGTTTTCCAAGTCCACGGACCTGCTTACTAAAAATGTCGTCATAGCTGTAATCATTTCCAACGGCAGTCAAAATAGAAGTATCCGTAGTGAGGGCAATCGCAGCCAGCTCTTGTCGCTCCCTCTCAAAACGGCCAATCAATTCTGCTGCAAAATGTTGCGCATCAGCGGCAGAGCCACCGTTCCCACACGCCATAATTTTTCCACCAGCGCGCAAACAGTTGGTCATGGCAACAACCCCAAGCGCAACAAATTCTGGAAGCACCTTTTCAGCCTCTTGCTTTACGGCAATGCTGTCAAGAAAGTGTTGGGAGGCCCGTGCACGCAACCGTTCGATAGTCTCTTTATTCATCACAATATTATGCGCCAAAGTAGGGTGTCATTCAGTATCACGCCAGCCAACCGAAAAGCAACGTATTCTCTTAGTTATTGATTCAACCTTGCAAAAGATATCCCCCTATGGAACTGAGCTCCTTTGATTTTTTAAAACAACAGGATTTACCTGCTGGGGCCCTCTACATGGTTGCTACCCCCATTGGCAATCTGGGAGACATTACCTTGCGCGCCCTCCATATTTTAAATGCGGTGGATGGTATTGCATGCGAAGACACGAGGCATAGCGCGGCGCTACTCCAGCAATTTGGTATTCATAAGAAATGCTTGGCTCTGCATGAGCATAATGAAATAGCAGGCGCCCAAACGGTAATTCAACGTCTTAGCAATGGTGAGCGCTGGGCCTATATTTCTGATGCTGGGACTCCAGGTGTTTCGGACCCAGGGGCAAGGCTAGTCAACGAGGTTCAAAAAGCAGGCTTTCGGGTCATTCCCATTCCGGGAGCAAGTGCCGTGTCATCCGCCATTTCCGTTAGCGGATCAGTCATGCTTTCCTCGGAAGGGCGCTTTCAGTTCTTAGGCTTTTGGCCAAATAAGGCGAAGGAGCGTGATGCGCTTTTACAAGACATTCGTAGCAACTCCAAGACCAGCATCTTTTTTGAGTCGCCCCACCATATCCGCGAAACGCTATTAACCTTAAGCGCTACCCTTGAGTCTGAGCGTCAAATTTTGATAGGCAGGGAGCTCACCAAAAAATTTGAGCAGATAGCAACTCTATGCGCTGACGACATTCCGCGGTGGCTTGAGCATGTTGAAAGCCTCAAGGGGGAATTTATTATTTTGGTAGCGGGACGCCGGGCCAGTGCAGATGAAACCCCAGAGCATTCCGCGCTCTTACTGTGGGCCAATGCACTGAGCCCCTATCTGGGCAGCAAAGAGATCGCGGCAGTCCTATCGCAAGCCCTAGGGCTTAGTAAGAAAGAAGCGTATCAAATTGCATTGGATGCCAAAGGGTCCAATGAGGACAAATAAAAAAGCTGGCATATAGCCAGCTTTTTTTGATGATGCGTTAAAAATTACTTAGCGGCAGTTTCCGCGGCAGCAGGCGCCTTGGGTTCTACTAACTTGCCACCAGCAGAGTTA
>CAIKGX010000247.1 GCA_903827075.1 uncultured beta proteobacterium
CAGGTAAATGGCGAATATGTAGCTCTAACGGACCTTCTTGATCAGGCGCATTGGCAATGGAATATGCGCGACGTTGGCCATCTTTTAAAAGGAACTCTATATATTGGCCTGCCAAAAACTGAAAGCGTTCTGCCGCAGGTAGTTGTAACTTCAAGATGGCTACATCACTGCTTGGATGGGTAATGGCATTAACGCGGCAGGGCACTTTACGAACCGCAATATCACCGGCGCCTTGAACTTCACGAGCCTCGATGAGTAGGTCAGACTGTGGGTAGGCACAACAAAATAAAGTAGCTCCAGCAGTTTCATCTGCCCGGCTCAGTGCACTTTCACTATGCTCGCCATGAGTGACTTGGCCCTCGATCACCTTACCTTTGCAAGATCCACAAGCTCCATTTTTGCAGCCATAAGGCAGGTTAATACCCTGATGGAGGGCTGCCTCTAGGAGGGTTTCATCTGTGCCGACAGTAAATTGTTTGCCGCTCGTTTTGAGCGTGACTTGGTAAGACACTCTCATTCCTTTCAATAAATCGTTACGATGTGACCTATGCAATCTTTTGGTAAACCTCGAATTCTGATTATTGGCTGTGGCGACATTGGTATGCGCGTTGCCAGACAACTTTCACGAAGCTATCGCATATTTGCTTTAACTTCCCAAAAAAGTCGCTTTCAAGAATTGAGGGGGGTTGGCGCGATTCCTATTTTGGGGGATCTGGATAAGCCTGATAGCTTGTGGCGCTTAAGTGGGTTAGCAGAAACTGTGATTCACTTGGCACCACCCCAAAATTCAGGTCATCATGATTGCCGAACCCGTAACCTATTACGAATTTTAGCCCATGGCTCTGATACTGTTGGGCGTTTGATCTATGTCAGCACCACCGGTGTTTATGGGGATCATCAGGGTGCGCAGGTATCGGAGATCACACCAGTTGCCCCCCAAAGCGAGCGTGCAAAGCGCCGAGTCGACGCGGAGCGGGCATTGCGCTTATGGGCGCCTGCCCATGGTGTTGCCTTAACCATTTTGCGTGTACCGGGAATCTATGCGCTTGACCGCCTGCCAATTGAGCGAATTCAGGCCGGCACCCCAGCCTTGCTTTCCGCTGAAGATGCTTATTCGAATCACATTCATAGTGAGGATTTAGCTAGGCTAGTCTGTGCAGCGGTCTATCACGGTAAGCCCCAGCGGGTTATTAATGCATGTGACGGAGGGGAAACCAAGATGGGGGATTATTTCGATGAGGTCGCAGATGCCTTTGCTTTGGCTCGCCCACCCCGTTTGCCTGCTGCCGATCTCCAAAAGCTCGTCAGCCCGATGTTGTGGTCTTTTATGCGGGAGTCCAGACGAGTTAGGAACACGCGCTTGGCAGAATTAAAAACCCCGCTACGCTATCCCAGCGTAGCCCACTTCCTAAAAACTATTTCCAAGAATCCTTCAGACCAACCGCTCGATTAAATACGGGTTTGCCTGGTTTGGAATCAATTTGATCTGCGACAAAGTAGCCGTGCCGCTCGAACTGGAAACGATCTTCTGGTTTTGCATCTTTCATACAGGGCTCTAAATAAGCGGTCATCGTTTCTTTGGAATGCGGATTAATCGCGTCTAAGAAATTCTTATCTCCACTATCCGGGTGTGGATCATTAAAGAGATGATCATAGAGTCTTACTTCTGCAGGCACCGCTTCTGCTGCACTGACCCAATGAATATTCCCTTTGACTTTGTAGTTATTCGATCCGGGTGTACCACTCTTACTATCGGGAAAATGGGTGGCGTTCACTTGAATGATATTGCCTTTGGCATCCACTTCAAAGCCAGTGCATTCAATCACAAAGCCATGACGTAAACGTACGCGCCCACCAACTTGATCGCCAATGGGTGGATA
>CAIKGX010000248.1 GCA_903827075.1 uncultured beta proteobacterium
CAAAGATGTCTATCGCTTGGGTGTTCTCAAGGTCTTGAACTTGGAGCAAGTCACTCGTCTGTCTGAATCTACGCAAATTGTGACTTGTCGCAGAGGAGATCATCTCATTGAAAAAGGACAAACTGCGGATAGCATGTATTTCTTGGTTGAGGGTGGCTTGGAGGTCACCATCCCAAATGAGCAGGGTGAACAGATTGTTGTGGCTTCTATATGGCCTGGAGACTGCGTAGGTGAGATGTCTTTACTTACGGGCGAGCCAAGGTCAGCCAATGTTCGTGCGAGTACCACATGCACCCTCTTAGAAATTACTAAGGCAGATATCGCCCCCATATTTGAGGCCAATCCTGAGTTGATCGATGAAATTTCTATTGTCTTAGAAAAACGCAAGGCAGCGAATCAAGCCCTGATGAATAAGGCGTTAGCGCCAGAAGAAGTAGAGAAAAATATTAAGGCTATGGCCAAGAAAATCTTGAATTTCTTCTTTAGCAAGGGTTAACCCTAGAAAGTTCTAGAGTGATCTAAAGGCTTGGGTTAATTAATGCCCACCTTAAGCCCCCCGATTACAGGCATTTTTATAAGATATAAATGCACATCTTTTGGGCGTGGCAGGGTGAGTAGCCTTGAAAATTTGTTAGTATCTAGAACAGGCTCGCAATGGCAATTTACCCCTTTTTAATGCCAGCCACAAAATAAATCCTATTGGACGACACAACATGAGCTTAATGAATTCTTTTGCCAAATTAAATCTACGCACTAAATTAGTGATTGGATTTACATCGGTGGTTGCATTTGCAGTGGTGATTTCAGCAACAGCTTTTTATGGCCTCAATATGCTGCAAGAAAATACTCAAAAAATGTACGACAAGGATTTGATTGGTATTTCCTTATTGCGATCCCTTAACAGGGATATCAATGTGATCGGAAGAGCGGTAAATCGCATGGCACTTGCCAGTAACTTTGGCGATGAAGCGGGCGTACAAAAGGGTAAAGAATCGATTGTTAAAGTAAAAGCAGAGTTGAATGCCAGCTATGAAAAGAGCAAAGACACCATTATTCGCCCTGAATTAAAGGCTAAGCTTGATGCCGTTGGCACACTAATTAATGAGTTTTATACACAGGTAGATAACATTGTTGTCACCTTAGATAACAAAGGTGGCGCTGCTGCTGCCTACAAGATTATTAGCTCTAAAGAATACCAAGATAGCTTGGCCAAAGTAATGGGCGAAATTAAAGCTATAGCTAGCGTTAAAGTGGAGGGGGCTGATAAAAATATGCAAGCCGCGGCCGCTGCTGCTGACCATATGAAGTGGTTAATTGGTGTGATGCTCATTGCTGCGCTTGTGATGTCTTTAATCATTGTTACTCTGGTTAACAAGTCCATTAATGATCCAATTACGAATTTGAAGAATGCACTGGCAGATTTGGCTGGCGAGCGTTTGGATACTGTAGTTCGTAATACGGACTACAACAATGAAATTGGCCAGATGGCTAAAGCAGTTGCCGAGCTGCAGGTCAGTTTGCAACACGCTGCCAAGATGGCCGAGGCGGAGCGTGAAAATAACCGTATCGCTGCGAAAACCACAGAAGAAATTGGTGGAATTATTGCAGCTGCAGCTGGTGGTGACTTTACTGCTGCAGTGAAAATTGAAGGTAAAGAAGGTTTCTTCTTGGATATTTCCAAGCAAGTAAATCAACTAATCGAAACATCTCGCAATGCTTTCAGATCGATCTCTAAAAATGCCACTAGTTTGTCTGCCGCTTCCGAAGAGTTATCGGTAGTTAGTACGCAAATGAGCTCCAACGCTGAAGAGACTAATGCGCAAGCAGGTTCTGCATCCTCAGCTGCCACTCAAGTAAGTAGCAATATGCAAACCGTTGCAACTGGTGTCGAGGAGCTGAGCGTCAGTATTCGTGAGATTTCTTCTAACGCGATTGAGGCTTCTGCCGTTGCCACGCAAGCAGTGAATGAGGCGCGAGCTACTGGCGATACCATGACTAAGCTGGGTATTAGCAGCCAAGAAATTGGCAGCGTATTGAAGGTGATTTCATCTATAGCAGAGCAAACCAATCTATTGGCTTTGAATGCAACCATTGAGGCTGCGCGAGCTGGCGAGCTAGGTAAAGGCTTTGCTGTGGTCGCCAATGAAGTGAAGGAGTTAGCCGGTCAAACCTCCCGTGCTACCGAAGAAATTGGCGGCAATATTGCGAATATTCAACGTGATGTGCAAGGTGCCATTGATTCCATTACAGCAATCTCGGGGATTATTAATAAGATCAACGACATATCAGGAATTATCGCTAGCGCCGTTGAGGAACAAGCCGCAACTGCCAATGAAATTGGTCGTAGTGTTGCTGAGGCTGCCTCTGGCAGTACTGAAATTGCGCGAAACATTGATTCAGTTTCTGCGGTTTCCAGAAATACCACTGAAGGTGCAAATAATTGCCAGCAAGCCGCTCAAGATCTTTCTAGAATGGCATCAGAACTGCAAAGCATGGTTAATCAGTTCAAGGTAGAAGTCTGAGAACGGCGAGAGCCCATATAGGTCAATCTCTCCGTTAGAGATATGGACAATAACGATCAAATCCTAGATGAGTTTCTGCTCGAAGCTGGCGAGATATTCGACCAGCTCGACTTGGACTTTGTGCAGCTTGAGCAAACCCCAGAAGATAAGAAGCTCATTGGTAATATCTTCAGGGCGATGCATACCCTGAAGGGTAGCAGTGGATTTTTTGCTTTTCATCGTCTTGAGAAAGTTGCCCATGCCGGTGAATCTTTGCTCAGTAAACTGCGCGATGGCGCATTAACTCTGAACGAAGAGATGGCTGATGAACTATTGGCCACATCGGATCGTTTGCGTGAAATTGTGGCAGGCGTACAAAAGCAGCGCCACGAGCCAGCCGGTGATGATTCACAACTGATTCAATCTTTAAAGCACCTCACTGACGGTGGCTCTTCCATTCCTAGGGCAGATCGCGCACCCGAGATCCCGGAGATTGCGCCGGCTACTTCTATAGCACCTGTAGTTGAGCTTGTTATAGAGGAGGTGATGGCGCCATCTGCATTACAGCAAGAGGTTTTAGAGGTTCTTAAGGAGGTGGCTATTGATGCTGCCGTCAATGAGGCTGAGAGCTCTAAAGAATTGGCCGCTCCCGTTAAAGTCAGTGTTGAGTTGCTCGACAAGCTCATGAACTTAGTTAGTGAAATGGTGTTGGCGCGTAATCGCTTGCTGTCTTTTGCGAGAACCAGTGGCGACCTAGCATTTAATAACACCGTAAGACGGATTGATACCGTCACATTAGAGTTGCAAGAGCGCATGATGAAGACGCGCATGCAGCCAATTAGTCAGGTGTGGTCTAAGTTTCCTCGCTTGGTTCGCGACATTGCACAAGATTGTGGAAAGAAGGTTGAGCTTATCCAGATCGGAGCGGAAACTGAACTTGATCGCACTTTATTAGAGGGTATTCGCGATCCTCTAGTTCATATTATTCGTAATAGCGTTGATCACGGTATTGAGTTGCCTGCTGAACGTATTGCAAAAGGTAAGCTAGAGCAGGGCACTGTAAAGGTACGCGCCTTCCATGAAAATGGCATGGTAGTTATCGAGATTGCGGATGATGGCGCTGGAATTAATATTCCCCTGGTTAAGCAAAAAGCAATCCAGATGGGCTTGGTTACGACTGAGCGCGCTGCAAAGCTGACTGAGCGCGAGATTATTGATTTTATTTATTTGCCTGGGTTCTCAACCAAAGCTGAGGTTACCAATTTGTCTGGTCGTGGCGTTGGCATGGATGTAGTTCGTACCAATATTCAAGAGATTGGCGGTACAGTTGATATTGCAACTTCATCGCAAGGTACTCGCCTGCGATTAAGCATTCCATTGACATTGGCAATCATGCCGGCTGTGTTTGTTCGTTGCAAGCAATATAGCTATGCCATTCCCCAAGTGAATGTAATTGAAATGCTTCGATACGAACCTCGTGAGGGCGTTCCTGGTGTTGAAGATTTCTATGGCGTTTCCGTCTTTCGTTTGCGGGATAAATTAATACCCCTCGTCTTTCTTAATCACGAGTTGAGATTGGATCAAGAACTTCCCGCACTCAATCAAACTTTGAATATCGTAGTCGTTCAGGCTGCCGGTATCCGCTTTGGCCTAGTGGTGGATGAAGTTCTTTATATGCAAGAGGTAGTGGTCAAGTCGGTAGGGCCATTGCTTAAAGGAACGCCTGTCTATAGCGGTAGCACAATCTTAGGTGATGGTCATGTTGCTCTCATTTTTGATATTAATGCGATTGCAGTGCGCTCGGGAATAATTGCTAAGCTTGCAGACAATCAGTTCGAGCAGGATATTTCTGCCGCACTAGGTACTCATGCTGAAGAGCAGCAAATGTTGATGTTTGATTTACTCGGCTTAGAGCGGATGGTCATTCCATTAGAGATGGTTGATCGCCTTGAGATGATTGCTGCCTCACGTATTGATCGTCGCGGCAATGAGGCAGTTATGCTCTATGGCAATAAGATAATGAGATTGATTTCTTTAGCGCATTATGTCGAAGGCGCTACGCAAAAGAGTTTATATGGCGATGAAACAGTCCCAGTTATCGTGCATTACCACCATGGCCAACCTGTTGGCTTTATCGTGAAGAAGGTGCATAACATTGTCAATGTCCCCACCCAAGTAGTTATGGTTTCACCGCCTCAGCGTGGAATTATGGGTAGCGTCATTGTTAATGACACTGTCATGAGCATTTTGAATGTCCAAGAGATTCTCAATTTATCAGGACTTGGTAATCATCAAGATGCTGGCCTTACTGGCGCTGATTTTGTTGATAATGAGGTAATTACAATGGACCAAGAGATCAAATGATCAATCGATCTGGTTCCTATGCCACCTTTTATGTGGGCAATTTTTTCTTCGGCATTCCTATTGCTGTGGGTGTTGAGGTCACCAGAGGCCAAGAAGTTACGCCCGTGCCATTGGGCCCTAAAGAAGTTGCCGGCTTCTTTAATTTGCGCGGCCAAATCGTGACCGCCATTAATATGCGCATGCGTTTAGGCCTAGTCGCCGCACCAAGTAGCGCTGATGCACTCAGTATCTTCTTTCAAGACCAAGATCATCTTTTCGCGCTCTTAGTGGATCGGGTTGGCGACTTTACTGAAGTCAATTCGGATACCTTCGAGGAAACCCCAAGTAACCTCGATCCCAATGCTCGAGAACTCATTGTGGGTGTTCACAAATTGGCAGACAAATTATTGTTAGTTTTAGATACTCACAAAATTGTTTCTGGCATCAATTTAGTTCAGAGCTAGTCTCTCACCCTTATTTAGGAAGTTGTGGAAAAAGTTCGTGTTCTGATTGTTGATGATTCTGCAGTAATGCGGAAAATTATTGCAAGTGCATTGCAAAAAGAGCCCTCAATTGAAATTGCAGGGTTTGCAGCTAATGGCTTGCAGGCTATCGAGGCTATCCAAACCTGTAATCCAGATGTGATGACTTTGGATATTGAAATGCCAGAGATGGATGGCTTGACTGCCTTGCGTGAAATTCGTAAGGATAATAAATATTTACCGATCATTATGTTCAGCTCTCTGACACATAAGGGTGCTCAAGCAGCGGTCATGGCCTTAACGGCTGGCGCGAGCGACTATGTTGGAAAGCCTGCTAACACTGCTGGTGGAATAGATGATGCCTTTAAAGTATTAGAGACTGAGTTAATCCCCAAGATTATCGGCCTAGCTAAACGCGTTAAATCTCGCAGAGCTAGGGAAGGACAATCTGCCGAAAATCAGAAGTCAGTTATGCCCGAGGCCCTTAAAAAACCAGTGGCTATTAAGCCGATCATCCCAATAAAACCAGATTCCTTTGTCGCCCGGGCTTTGGGCAAGGCTACATCTGGCATTTTGGCAAAACCAGCCGAAGCAGTTTGTATTGGTGTTTCTACCGGTGGTCCTGAAGCCTTAATGCAATTATTTGGCGCGTTTAATGCGCCCTTAAGCGTGCCTGTATTTATTGTTCAGCATATGCCTGCCGATTTCACAGCATTGTTGGCCGCAAGATTAAGCGCTACAGGAGTGATGACAGTTAAAGAAGCCGAAGAGGGTGAGATTGCAGAGATAGGGATGGTTTATATCGCTCCTGGTGGATTTCATATGACTTTATCAAGACCAGGCACAAAGACAATTATTCATCTCAATACAGAGCCCCCAGAAAATTCGTGCAGGCCAGCAGCAGATGTTTTATTTAGAACTGCTGCACAAGTTTATGGCCATAGTTTATTAGCAGTCATTCTTACAGGTATGGGGTATGACGGTTTAAAGGGTTCACAAGTTATTAAGGAAAAAGGTGGCCAAGTGATCGCGCAGGACGAAGCGACTAGTGTGATTTGGGGTATGCCTGGCGCTGTAGCGCAAGCGGGGTTAGCTGACGGTGTGTTACCGATTGATCAGATAGCAGATGAAATTGTTTTTAGAACCCGTAAAAAGCCGATAAGCCGCTAATATGTCAAAAGATTATCTACCGCAGTTTTATGCAATGTTAGAGCAGCAGGTAGGGATCGCTTTAGATGACACTAAACAATATTTACTTGAATCCCGTTTGCTACCCATTTCTTCAAAAAATGGTTATGCCGATGTATACGCCTTAATTAAATACCTGACGCTTACCCCTTTGGGCCCGATTCATTGGCAAGTGTTTGAGGCTTTAACTACGAATGAAACTTCATTTTTTAGAGACAAGCATGTATTTGAGGCGCTTAAAAATACCATTTTGCCGACTTTAATAGAGAGTCGTAAGACAGAAAAGACTCTACGTATTTGGAGTTCAGCTTGCTCCGCTGGTCAAGAGGCCTATAGCCTGGCTATGATGCTTCGGGAGGACTTTGGGCAGTTACATGATTGGACTATTTATATCCAAGCAACCGATATCTCCGATTTAATATTGGAAAAAGCGAAAACAGGGATCTATAGCGCCATGGAGGCGAATCGTGGACTTGATGCCCATTATTTGCATAAATATTTCACGCAAATTGATAAGGGCGCTTATCAAATTAAGCCAGCCATTCGTCAAATGGTGAATTTCTCGAACCATAATCTAGTGGGTAGTTGGCCTTTCTATCCAAAGTTTGACTTAATCATGTTAAGAAATGTATTGATCTACTTTAAGCAAGATGCCAAAGATAAGGTGTTATTAAAAAAGTACCAGCAATTAAATGGTGAAGATAGCGTTCTGATTTTGGGCGCTGCAGAATCGATTTATATGAATGAGCTTTATAAATTAGTCCCACTAGATAAAATTTCATACTACAAACAAAATACCCCTGTTAAGGCATGACATGGAAAACCCAAGTACCAGTACCACTAGCTCTACACCTACCCCAGTTGCGATCGACCCCGTATTCGCTGCATTTAATGTGTTGGTTGTAGATGACAGTCGGACCTTGAGAAAAATTTTAATTCGCGAACTCAATTCTTTGGGTTTCTACAATATTGTTGAGGCGGCAGATGGCCTTGAGGCAATTGATGTCGTAAAAACGAAACCAGTTGATCTCATGCTACTGGATATGGAAATGCCAGAGCTTGATGGCCTAGGTGTACTCACGGCCTTGAAGTCTGATGAAACCTATAAATCTTTGCCAATCATTGTAATTTCTGGTGCAGATCAGTTTGAAAAGACTATTAAATGTATTGAGATTGGGGCTGAAGATTATTTGCCTAAGCCGTTTGACCCCATCTTATTGAGGGCTCGTATTTTTTCATCTCTTGAAAAAAAGCGGCTTCGTGATTTAGATCGCAAGCATTTAGAAATGCTCAATCAAGAAAAGCTGCTACTTGAGGTTGAGCAAATGAAGACTGAAAAGTTGATGTTAAATATTTTACCCAGGCCTATTGCGGAAAGACTTAAGCGCGGGGAGAAAAATATTTCCGGTAGTTATCCAGATGTCACCATCTTATTTAGCGACTTGGTGGGCTTCACTAAGATGTCATCTAAAACCACGGCGACTGAATTGGTGAAGTTATTGAACGATCTATTTACCCGTTTTGATATCCGCGCAGAAAGTTTGGGACTGGAAAAAATTAAGACCATTGGCGATGCCTATATGGCTGTAGGGGGTCTCCCCATTCCGCGCCCCGATCATGCTGCTTTATGCGCAGAAATGGCCTTAGGGATGTTTGAGGATTTAAAGAGCTTTAATCAGGAAAATAATGCTGAATTAAATATGCGGATTGGTATGAATTCTGGCCCTGTTGTGGCTGGGGTTATTGGATTCACCAAGTTTTCATATGATTTATGGGGTAATACCGTCAATACCGCCAGCCGAATGGAATCTACATCGCAACATGGGCGTGTACAGGTATCTCCTAGTACTTATGAGGCTCTTAAAGACACTTTTATTTTTGAAGATGCTGGATTAATGGAGTGCAAGGGCTTAGGCGAGATACGCACCCATTTATTGGTAGGAAAAATACCCGCTTAATAGTAAGTTGAATGATTACAGCTGTTTTATCATTAAATGATTGCAAACCCAAGGACCTTAACCATGCCAGAAAATATTAATAAACCAGATTACTCAAGTCCTCTAGAGATATTTGTTGAGAGGCTTATATTTAGAAGCCGATGGATTTTGGCTGTTTTTTATCTCATACTAGTGGCAACCTTAGCTTTAGTAGCGATTAAATTCATGAAAGAGTTTGGGCATTTTGCCATTACATTTTGGGACGCTTCCGAAGCCGAGTTTGTCACGGGCGTATTAGAGATTGTTGATAAAACATTGTTGGGCAATCTTCTGATTCTCATTATTTTTTCTGGTTATGAAAATTTTGTGTCCATTATTGGCGCCGCAAAAAATAGCGCTGATCGTCCAAAGTGGATGGGCGGAGTTGATTTTGCCAGCTTGAAACTGAAATTAATTGGCTCCATTGTTGCTTTGTCAGGAATTAATCTATTGGCGGCCTTTTTGGAAATTGAGACTACTAATAAAGAAAACCTGGGTTGGATGGTGGGAATTCATTTAACTTTTGTAGTAACCGGTTTGATATTCGCCCTCTCTGAAAGAGCAATGGTGCATGAGCCTGATTAATTTCGGGCATCCATTAAGATAGCATCTAGGATGGCAGGGATAAAAAAATACCAACTTTCGAGTTGGTATTTTTTATTTGATCCATATACAAGCCTGTGAATAGAGTCCTATTTAAAAGCCACCATTCCCGCAATTAAGTTAATGGCTATCCCTAGAAGCGTGGCATTAAAAATAAAAGCAGTCAATCCTTGAACCATGACCCAGAAACGCATTTTAGATTCGGCAATATTTACATCGGCAGTTTGGCATGTCATGCCGATTACCATTGAGAAGTAGAGAAAATCGATATAGGTTGGCTTTAACTTATTAGCAAAAATCAAAGGGGGATTTTTGGTTTTCTCAAACTCAATGTAATAGGCGCGAGCGTAATGCAAGGTAAACGCTGTGTGCACTAAAAGCCAAGAAACAGCATAAGTTAACAGAACCAGACCTACCTGCCATACGGTATCAGAAACAGAAGGTGATCTTTCGCCAGATAAGATGATGACAATAGTACCTAGACTTGCTACAGAGCCTAAGATAATAATCAACAGCACCATTGCCGCATTGGCATCCTCTTTTTTAGATAAGGTCAGCATATTTTCTTCGGTTGAGGAATTCATCATGGTGAAACTCAAGAGAAGATAAGTACTGCCGGCGATAATCCAGGATATCGCTAAGCGAGCAGTCAAGGCATGGCTTGGGGATAGTAGAAGGAAGGTAATCAGTCCAGCTGCGCTAATGATCAGTAGTCGTAGGCTGGCGCTGATGTGATGCCAATGTAGTGTCCAGTGGTTTGATCTCATAGGCATCAGTATGCACTGAAAATCGGAGCGAACCCAGTGGTGGTCTCTAGGCTCGATATTGATGACAAGCTTGAGTTATATTACCCCCTAATCTATAAATGAAATAAGCCCCCTAGGAGATGAAATTGCGTAAGAATACAAGAGCTAACTTATTGGTAGCGGGCCTACTGGTAATTGTGCTTGCCTGCATTGCGGCTTATTTCAGTACCAAACCTGCTGAGTCTAATATTTCTATATTGAAAATTGAGCGCTTGGGAGGGGGTTTTAATATTGCGAAGGTATAAGCCTGGCGAGTACATCGATCATCCTCGTCTGATTTGATCTGGATCAAATCAAAGATCTCAGCCCTCAGCATAATTAAGGCAATACTTAATTTCTGAGGTGAAACGATGTTGAAGAATGTAATGGTCCATTTGGATGAGGGTCTTCGGTCAATGGCTAGGCTAGAAATTGCTGTGGCTTTGGCGAAAAATAATGATGCTAGGTTGGTTGGCGTATTTGGTCAGCGAGCCAATTACAAGGGAAGCGGTTTAATTGCTAGTTGGCCATCGGACCAGCATCTTCAAGCGGGTCAATTGAGTAGAAAGCAGTTTGAGTTAGCCACTCAGGGTCTTAGGACTGAATGGGTTGATATCAATAGTGGAGATGATTCTGAAGTATTGGCATTGATCTCTGAAAAGGCCAGATATTTTGATTTGGTGATCATGGGGCAGCATGATGAATCCGGCACAAACTTTGTTCCCGCTGAATTAGTTGAAGAGGTATTAAGCAATTCAGGCCGTCCAGTGCTTGTCATTCCCTATATTGGTAATTTCTCCAGCACATTTAAGAGGCCGCTGATTGCATGGAATGCCTCTCGCGAAGCCGCTCATGCTTTGAATGATGCTTTACCACTCATGCGCAATTGCGAAAAAGCCATCGTGCTATCTTTTGATTCGAGCCTTGCGAGGGCTGAAAAATCCTGTCAAGAAGTTTCTATTCAACTCTCATGCCACGGTATTGCATCTAAGGCCGAGGTCATGGTGATAGAGGGTATCGGTGTCATGGATATGTTGCTCAATAACGCATGTGATCAGGGCGCAGACTTATTAGTTATGGGAGCCCATAGCCATTTCGGATTCCCATTTATTAGTAGAGGCGCTGGCACTCGACATATATTAAAAACCATGGTGCTACCAGTCTTGATGTCCAGTTAAATCGTCTGGACGAAGTTGTTGGCATCATTTAACGCTATAAAAAAATGAATAAGGAGTTGTATATGTTTAAAAATATTTTAGTACCCATTGTTGACGATATGGTGACGCCAAAATATATGAAGAAAATTTCTGATTTGGCTTTGGCGGATGGCGCAAGCATTACGTTGGCTTATGTTTCTGATCCAAGAGCCCCTTTTGTGTATGCAAAAAAAGCATCCGACTATAAAATTTCTGATGCAAATCACAAAAAGGCCTGTGAACAGCATGCTGCTGACCTACTCTCAAGGGCATCAAAGCTTGTAGATAAAGAGATTAAGGTCAAGATTCATCATGAATTCAATGCCACTGTTTATGAAGGTATTTTAGAGGCCTCAAAGAAAGCAAAGGCAGATGCAATCATGATGGCATCCCATAAGCGCACTGGATTAAAGGGGGTATTTATGGGGAGCGATACCCATGCTGTAATTATTCACTCCAAACTACCAGTAGTAGTAATTTAGTAGCGCGCTTAAAAGGTCGTTAAAAATCGGATAGCAAGTACGCGGGATTGGAAGAAGCCGTTCTTAATTTCCATATCCCTGCCGTATTGCAATGAAAATCTGCCAATGGGGTAGTGGGCCTGAGCACTGAGCAAGTACCTTTGCGTATTCACCACATTATTTTGATATCGGTTGTTAAAGGAAGTGGCGCCTCCCGCAACATAGAAATAAGATGCGGCAACTGTAAATGTTGGGTTGATTGTGTAAATTGGGCCCAGTTGGGTAGTAGTTAGTGGTTTTTGGGTGAGGGAAACATTGGTATTCGATGCGCACGCTAATGCACATTGGCTATTACCTCCAAACCACATGGTATCTACAGCAATCATGCCATCCACACTCTCAAATAGAGGCCTTTGAAATCCCATTTGAATATCAGATTTAAAGCGGTTCTCGCCAAGGTTAAACGCTTGATTACTGGAATAGCTGGAAGTAGGGCTGGTTAAATAGCCGGCAACAGCAAAATAAGTGCGGGTTTTTCGATTGGCGTATGGCCACATTGCAGTTGCTAGAGTGAGATCACCAGTCCCTGTATCTGCGGGATAAGAAGCCAGTGAGCCTCCTGGTTTCACAGTTCCATAAGGTAATTGGATGTAAGAGACGCCGATGTAGTCATCCATTTGGTAGGTTGTGGCCACCCTAAGGATAGCGCTGCTACTGCTTAAAGTAGGGCTACCGTATGGTCTTGTACTAACCTTGGAACCATTTCTGTAAAAGTCTGAATATTCTGAGTTGAAATAACTTAATGTGGCAGCATGTTTCCATGGCTGAGGCGCAACAATATCATTTGGCTGTAAATCGATCCCCCAACTCACGGTGGATTTTAAGAGTATTAGTACGAGGGTTAGTCTATTAATGCGGCGCATCGATGGATTTTAAAGAATGCGGCATAGTTTAGGGTAATTTCTAGGGAATATACTCCCATCCAAGCGCTTTATTGTTTTAAAGCCTGACAGATCAAGCTTTATTATCGAGCTATGCACCCAACATTATTTAATGCCCCTCATCCATAAAGTTGGCATGCTTACCTTAAAAGAGAATCTATCAAAGCTTAAAGAGCGGTTTGACGGCACAAAGGGTGAGCCCTACATTGTAGAGAGTAAGAAGTTTAAAGCCCTCTATTTTGATCATGAATCAACTCAGAGTTTGATGGACATACAGGCCCCCATTCGTTTGGTTGTGAGTTATACAGAAACCATGATGGGATTCTTGTTGTTTAATCCAAACCCAATAAGTATTGCCATGGTGGGATTGGGTGGTGGTTCTTTGGCTAAATACTGTCATCACCATTTGCCAGCGAGTTCCATCATGGTGCTGGAAAATAATCCCAAGATCATTGCTTTACGTGATCAGTTTCATATTCCCAAAAACGATTCTCGTTTTGAGGTTATGGAGTGCGATGGTGCGCAATACCTCAAAAACACAGATAAGAAATTTGATGTATTACTCATTGATGGCTTCAATAAATCCGGTCAGCCATCCCAGCTTTGTAGCGACGATTTTTATGCCAATTGTTTTGCCTGTTTAAACCCAGACGGCGTCTTGATAGTGAACTTTTCTGGAAGTAGCGGATTGAGTCAAATTTACCAAGAAAGAATTAATCGGATATTTAATCAATCTTCCGTTCTAGTGACAGAAGATGACAAAATGAATCAAATTCTTTTTGCCTGTAATGGCACATTATTAAGTTCAACGGCAGAGGCCTTGCTGAGACATTCCCTACAATTAAGTGCCACTCATGATATTCATATCTCTAGAACGCTTCAAAACTTCTTGATGCAACGAAAAAAAGATGCAGTAGATGACCCTAAAAATAGATATTAAGCGGCATATTGTTCCAGCATGGAAAGTGGAACTGTTTCTAATGCCTTTATGTTGGTGCTTTCGAGTTTGATCATGGGTGCGCAGTCGGCTTGCATCGCCTCTAGCCAGCGATTGATGCACAGGCACCATTGATCGCCCATCACTAAACCTGGAAATTGATATTCAGGCCTCGGAGTAATGAGATCATTGCCTTGTTGTAGGCTAAATTGCAAAAATTCGTTGTTCACCACAGCGCAAACCAAGTGGCTACCAATATCCTCTTCATTGGTTTTGCAGCAGCCATCCCTAAAGAATCCAGTTAATGGATCAAAGGAACAAGGCACTAAGGGCTGACCCAATACATTGAGAGCTACTTCGTTTTGCATAAGCACTTTCTGATTTGTACATTGATTTGATATTGACCTACCATGGCAGTTTTTCACCGGTATAGGAGATGAAAGAGCCGCTATCGTTTGAGTCAAGTGATTGAATTACATTGAGCATATCCTTGGCAGCATCTAATGCAGGACGTCCAATTTGCTCGCCACGAAAGGGTTTGGATAGCCTGGAATTCACAGTGCCGGGGTGTAATGCCACTAGAGTAGTGTTGGGCTTAGTCCTAGAAAATTCAATAGCAGCTGTTTTTATCAACATATTGAGAGCAGCCTTTGACGCTCGATAACTATACCAACCACCTAGGCGGTTATCTTCAATACTTCCCACCTTTGCCGATAGTGCGGCCATCACACTCGCATGAGGGGTTAGTAGCTTAGAAAAATATTTCAGGGTTAAGGCCGGTCCAATGGTGTTAATTTGTATAAGGTGGTTGAGTTGCTCTGCATTAAGATCATCCAATTTTTTTTCAGGCATCCATTGCTCAGAATGCAAAATCCCAATCGTATTAATGATGAGATCAAATGGTGCTTGTGCGGACAAAGCCTGGGCTGCTAATTGGATCGAGCTTGGATCCTCATAATTGATTGAGGGTATTGAGTGACGGTGGATGCCTGTAACCATAGCGCAGTCGGGGTTATTCTCTAAAAGCTCTAAAAAGGCCGAGCCTATGCTTCCTGATGAACCTATTACCAGTGCGCGAAAAGGGGTGGGAAGCAAGGGGGTCCTCATCAAAAGATTGGTATGCCAGCCAGTTTATTGAATAAGTCTTAAACTTGCTCGATGACATCTAGCCTTCAGAAACTATCCCTTTTTTACGATGGAGCTTGTCCTTTGTGCCAGGCTGAGATTCTGTTTTTATCTGGACGGAATCAAGCTGGATTATTGGAGTTTATTGACATTAACTCTGGTGAATTTCGCACTGATCTTCTTGGGATATCTTGCGATGAGGCGTTAGCCTCAATGTATGGACAATACAGCGATGGCAAGCTTATTCATGGCGTCCCTGTTTTCTCGGCAGCCTATAGCAGGGCTAATTTACCCTTTTTAGCCTGGCTCTTTTCAAGAAAGATGCTGCGACCATTGCTAAATGTAGGATATCAATTTTTTGCCAAGAATAGGCACGCTATTTCTAGGGTGCTTGGGCCAGGAGCTCTATGGCTAGCAAAAACCTTTTCCACTAGAGCGCCTACATGAAACGCTGGATATGCATCTTTACGATATATTTTTTATCGATAAGCCTGAGCATTGCTGCAGCTGAGCCTTCCTATATTGCTGCCGAGATCAGTCCCGCAACACTTCAAGGTAGCGGCAAGCTCACCTTCTTTGGATTTCATATATACGATGCAGCCTTGTACCGAGGAAGCAAAAATGCATCTTCTGAGTTTGCTTTAGATTTACGCTATCAAAAATCATTGTCAGGTACTGCTATTGCCAATCGGACTATTGATGAGATGAAAAAGATAGGCGTGCCAGAGACTCAGGCTAATGCATGGGGAAAAGAATTGGCAGGTTTTCTTCCTAATGTAGAGCCTGGACAAAATTTAACGGCAGTTTATTCCGCAAAGCAAGTGACTACCTTTATGTATGAAGGAAAAAGAATTGCGCAAATTTCTGGCGCAGATTTTGCTAAGGCATTTTTTGGTATTTGGCTGGATCAAAAAACGAGTGTGCCAAAGCTCAGGGAGCAATTGCTGGGTCAAGGATGTTTACCCCCACTTCTGGGCGAGAGTTGCTAATGTCTTTTTCGGCGGATAAAAAAATGAAAAAATTTGCGCTGTGCCAATGGCTCTTGAATATCACCCTCGTGTTCAGCCTGGCTGCTTGTTCATCTCCGACGGTAACCCAATATAGCTCTGAGAAACCAACCCTCAATTTAAGTGAATATTTTGATGGCACGATTGATGCTTACGGAATCTTTACAGATCGTAGTGGTGTTGTGGTTAAACGATTCACCGTTTTAATCAAGGCCCACTGGAAAACGCTTGATGGCAAAAAGGTGGGGACCTTAGATGAAAGTTTTGAGTACTCTGATGGCACAAAGCAAAAGCGTATTTGGACATTGGTGGAAACCTCACCTGGAAGATACATAGGAACTGCGGATGATGTGGTCGGGGAGGCCCTGGGGAATTCTGCCGGGAATGCTTTGAATTGGACATATACATTAGCCCTACCAGTAGATGACAGTATTTACCACGTGCAATTTAATGATTGGATGTATTTAGTCACACCTCAGGTCATGATCAATAAAGCCAAAATGAGTAAATTTGGGATTGATTTAGGTGAGGTGACCTTGAGTTTTTATAAGCGCTAAGGGGATTTTGACCCAATCTAAGCACTTGTTTTGGTGCTGTGCGTACTCTCGGAATTTGTGTCACACTTTCTAAAAATATAAGCTTTTAAACGGCAGTCATTAAGGAGACATTAGATGAAAACGATATTTCAAGGCATCGGAAGTAAGGCGAAAGTGATCTCTATCGCTGTAGCCGGCCTGTTCACTTTAGTCGCATGCCAATCCATGGAGCAGGGAACTGGGCAAAAAGCGAGCGCAAGCCTAGAGTCAAAGTCAGGCTCCAAAGCGACAGGTCAAGTGACCTTTGTTTGGCAAGGCCAGGATGTTCTGATTACAGGTAATTTTGCTGGATTAAAGCCTAATGCAGAGCAAGGTTTTCATGTGCATGAGAAGGGTGATTGCTCTGCTCCAGATGCAACGAGTGCTGGCGGTCATTTCAACCCAGAAACTAAAGCTCATGGAATGCCCAATAGCGGCATGAATCATGCAGGCGACCTACCCAATATTAAATCGGATGCCCAAGGAAATGCGGTCTATTCTGCAAAACTACATGGTTTTGCGGTGAACAATGGCCCCACTGGAATTCTTGGAAGGTCAGTTGTAGTGCATCGTGATCCTGATGACTATAAGTCCCAGCCAGCTGGTAATTCTGGTCCACGTATCGCTTGTGGGCTAATTAAATAGTAATTGAAAGGTAGCAGGGGTTTTAATGAGAATAGAAGATACAGATCCAGCCCGGCATGCTGGGATTGAATATCCAATGGAGGTGGGCGCCCCTGTTTTTGCTCCTATTAAGGTGGTAGAGGAAAAAGATAAGGCCGTTAATATTGCCCGTCAAAATGCGAAGCAAGAATACGATCGCATTATGGAGCAGGCAGAAGTGCTGATGAAGCAAGCCAAGGCTTTACAGGCAAGATTGGACGCGACCGAGATGGTGCATTGCGCTAAATTTGGCTTCAATCCGATCCATGGAAAAATTTATCATTTGTATTACGATGAGCGCAATACGGTCAATGTATTGATTCAGAATGGCCCCCAAGATTGGAGTTGTGGAATTCCTGGTGGCTGGACATATACGATGGCGGTGAAGAAGTTGGGTGATAGTACCTGGGCCGTAATTGAGGAAGATTTGGAAATGACTCTTGCGGTAAGATAGTTTTTTATAAAATAATAATAAGGTGACTTGTGACAACTGCACGCATTGTTAGTCTTTCTGAGCTCGGTAATGCCGATGTTATTCAACTGATTGATAAAGAATTGCCTCCGCCCGCCAAGGGTGAGGTGCAACTTCGTCAGACAGCTATTGGCTTTAATTTTATCGACGTGTATCAGCGCTCCGGAATTTATCCTTTGGAATTGCCTACCGGCTTAGGTCATGAGGCTGTTGGCGTAGTGGAGGCCCTTGGTGAGGGGGTTGCTCGCTTCAAGAAAGGTGATCGCGTCATGTACATCAATGCTGGTATTGGTGCTTATGCCAGTGCCCGTAATGTGGCTGCCGATAAATTGGTCTCTGTTCCGGATGCGGTTTCAGATGAAGTTGCTGCCGCTGTCTTCTTTAAGGCAATGACTGCGCAATATCTGGTGCAAAAGACCTATAAGGTCAAAGCGGGTGATGTTGTGCTTGTGCATGCTGCCGCTGGCGGAGTGGGGCAAATTCTAGCGGGTTGGGCTAAATCCTTGGGCGCATTTGTAGTTGGCACGGTAGGTTCAGCGACTAAGTTTGCAGCAGCTAAAGAGGCGGGCTGCGATGCAGTAGTGGAATACACCAAACCCAATTGGGTTGAAGAAGTTCTTAAGGCCA
>CAIKGX010000249.1 GCA_903827075.1 uncultured beta proteobacterium
CGCACTTCTACATCTGTAAGGAGTGTATTGACATCTAACTGCCAAGCTAAAGCTGTTAGCTGAGGGTAATCGCCAATGCGAATATATCGGCCATCAACCGCCAGTGGATTTATTGGCTGCCGATTGTGGGGTACCTTCCCTTCTTCTGCAGTCAAGATCCCCAAATGAAGTCCAAGCGCCTGGCATACCTGCAAATACGCCCCTAAGCTCACTGAAGTTTCACCTTTTTCGATGCGATGCAAGGTCACACGAGAAATCCCGGCAGACCGGGCAGCAGACTGCGCGCGCACCCCCAGAGCCTTCCTTTGAGCGGCAATCTTGGCACCTAAGTCTAGTTGCTGGATAAGCAATGAATTATTCATAATGTTTCTTATTATATACAATTTATACATTTTGTAAACTATTAGAAACATATATCAAATTTCACCACCAACTGTAATTCGCATCATGCCGATGGGATACCTCAAAAACTGGCTCAAATTCCGGTTCTGCAAGCCAGCTTCTCATCTGTCTGTTATTGCGAGTGCGACGTCGATGATCATATAACTTGCGATACCAGCGTGGCGCTGTACTTCTCATCGTTATCTGACTGTCAGAGTGATAGTGTGCAATCGCTTTTCGACCTAAGGCAGATCGTGGATTATGACGTGGAGATCGCACTCCTGGAATACGAGACTTCCAATCAATCAATGCCCATTCATAGTCATGATGTTGATTTTTTCTTCTTAATGTACGTGACATAACAAACTCCTTTTTAGATAGTTATGTCATGTCGATCTCCTTTATTGAATGGACGAAAATTAATGTGAATGCAGTCACCTTACTAAGTGGAATACGATGAAACTTTGTACAGCTAAATTTTAGCAGGCAGATAAAACCATGTTTGATGCATGGTTCGAATTATTCAATTCATCAAATTTAATTGATTCGATACATACCAAGAATTCAATGATTGAAGGTGTACGAGTGGGATTCTTTTTGACTTCTCAATTGCACCGAGTTCTGACCAGCCGATAAAAACCAAGTCTGCCCATCAATTTTTGGTTTGATACCCCAGAAAACTTTGGGATCAAATATGGCGATACACCAAGATGGAATGACATCTCGCACGGACCCATAAACAATCGCTTGAATGTTTGTCTTTCGTGCCATACGGGCAAATTCTTGAGTATCCATATATTGACTTGGGTCGCACCAGCGCGCTGCATGCTGAGCAAAAGGTGTTCGCCTCAGATCGACCAAATGACAACTAGGCTCGCAGGAAAAAACGGTATGTGCCACTGGTCCCAGGGAACTCAAACCCAAGGAATCCTTTAAAAATCGCCAACGCCAATATCCCAATTCCGCACCAGCAGTTCGAATAGATTCTGCTCCATAAAAAACTCCTGGATCAATTTCAGATCGGAATCGAGACCCGCCTCTTTTGGGGTTATATCTAAAAGGGGTAGTCAATAAATAATCCAAGTCCAAAGTATGCTTTTTCATGGACGGCTTATTCTGCTCAAGCAAAGACTCTAAGAGTGCCTGCTCATCCAGACCATCAACTAGCTTCATTGTTGAAGCAATGTGCTGCGCTTCAACAATACGCCAAACAACGCCCTCCCATGCAAATGCGTTAGACGATACCGCGTGAGGAGTCCAAGTATTGAACGGCACGTACTAATCCCTCCGTGGTTTGTATTAGGGTAATAGGCTTTGCATGCAAACCCCGGTTTTCACTATTGAGCCATTGATACGCCATCTGATCATCACTCACAATCGAATCCAATGATCGATATAACCTGACAAATAAGAGAGAAAAATCCCATTCCTTGGTCCCGTCCTTGAGCTCATATGTACCTTGATAAAGGCGCGTGATTGTTGGGGGGCTTAA
>CAIKGX010000250.1 GCA_903827075.1 uncultured beta proteobacterium
ACTTGTTCTGGTGAAAGATTGAGCTTAACGCCTAGGGCTTCCAAAATATCAGCACTACCGGATTTGCTACTCACACTGCGATTGCCGTGCTTAGCAATCTTTGCGCCGGCCGCTGCGGCGACAAACATGGCCGCAGTAGAGATATTGAAAGTGTGTGCTCCATCCCCACCGGTACCCACTACATCGACCAAATTGGCCCGGTCTATTACATGTACTGGTGTAGCAAATTCACGCATGACTTGTGCTGCGGCGGCAATCTCGCCAACTGTTTCTTTTTTCGTGCGTAGGGCAACCAATAAACCGGCAACTAAGGTGGGAGGCATTTCTCCGCTCATGATGAGGCGCATCATGGCCGTCATCTCATCATGAAAAAGTTCGCGATGTTCGATACAGCGTTGCAATGCTTCTTGAGGAGATATAGACATGGCGCTAACTTTTACTTGGCTTGTAAGAAATTCTTGAGTAGAGCATGACCATGCTCAGACAGAATGGACTCAGGATGGAACTGCACACCTTCAACAGCGAACTCACGATGACGGACACCCATTATTTCACCATCTGATGAGGTAGCTGTAACTTCTAAGGCGGCTGGCAATGAACTTTTTTCAATGGCCAAGGAGTGATAGCGGGTGACTTTAAAAGGACTGGGTAAACCTTTGAAAACACCCACTCCAGTGTGGTGAATATCATCAGTCTTACCGTGCATCACTTTTTGAGCGCGAATAATATTTCCGCCGAATGCCTCGCCAATTGCTTGATGGCCTAAGCACACCCCTAAAATCGGAATGTGTCCTGCATAACGTTTAATGGTGTCGACGGAGATACCCGCTTCTGCTGGGCTGCAAGGTCCAGGAGAAATACAAATGCGCGTAGGACTCATCTTCGCAATATCATCTACCGCAATCTCATCATTACGAAATACTCTTACCTCTTCACCAAGCTCAGCGAAGTACTGAACGAGGTTGTAAGTAAATGAATCGTAGTTATCAATCATGAGGAGCATCGAGTCCTCCTTGTACTAAATCTGCTGCCATTAATACGGCGCGTGCTTTTGCTTCGGTCTCTTTCCATTCGGCAGTGGGATCCGAATCGGCAACCACCCCGGCGCCTGCTTGTGAATGGAGCATGCCATCACGAATGACGCCGGTGCGAATCGCAATAGCCACATCCATATCGCCTGAAAAAGAGAGGTAGCCTACAGCGCCACCATATATGCCACGTTTCACAATTTCCATTTCATCAATAATTTCCATCGCTCGAATTTTGGGAGCGCCTGATAAAGTTCCAGCAGGGAAGGTTGCTCGCAGCACATCCATATTGCTCATATTGTCGAGCAACTCGCCTTCTACAGAGCTCACGATATGTTGCACATGAGAATACTTTTCAATGGACATTGAATCAGTCACTTTTACGGACCCTGTCTTGGCTATGCGCCCGACATCGTTTCGAGCCAGATCAATCAACATGACATGTTCAGCGATCTCTTTGGGGTCAGCTAGTAATTCTTTAGCAAGACGCGCATCGTCTTCGGGTGTGGCACCGCGTGGCCGTGTGCCAGCTAATGGCCGGATGGTCACAATCTTTTGTGCTTCCCGTTGCTCTTGGCGCACCAAAATTTCAGGAGAGGAGCCTACTACTTGAAGATCGCCAAAGTCATAAAAATACATATACGGCGAAGGATTTAACGACCGTAAGGCTCTGTATAGAGACAAGGGGGAGTCGGTAAAAGGTTTGCTAATGCGCTGACCAATCACGACTTGCATACAGTCACCAGCCAAAATATATTCTTTAGTTTTGCGCACTGCATTTTCAAAATCTTCCGCTTTGAATTGACGAATAAGATCGGTTTTGGCGCTAGGTAATGATGCAGGCATGCTGACTGGCTTACTAAGACAAGCGAGCAATTCTTTTAAACGGGCTTGACCCTTTTCAAAACTATCAGCAATGCTAGGATCTGCGTAAACAATGAGATAGATGCGACCAGCGACGTTATCTATGACTGCTAACTCTTCTGTCAACATCAATTGAATATCAGGTACGCCTAACTCATCTGGAAGGCTGTGTTTGGCTAAGCGAGATTCAATATAGCGCACAGTGTCGTAGCCAAAGTAACCCGCGAGGCCGCCGCAAAAGCGTGGTAAACCAGGTTGAAGGGCGACCTTAAAGCGTTTGAAATAGGCATCAACAAAGTCGAGGGGATTATCGTGATTGCTTTCGATGGCTTTGCCATCAGTAATCACTTCTGTCACTGGGGCACTAGGCGTGCCAACCGTCCTCAAAACCGTTTTTGCAGGCAGCCCAATAAAGGAGAAGCGACCAAAACGTTCGCCACCTAAAACGGATTCGAGTAAATAGGTATTTTTTTGACCAAATGCTTGTGTCAACTTGACGTAGAGAGAGAGTGGCGTCTCCAGATCGGCCAGCACCTCTTTCACCAGGGGAATACGATTAAAACCCTCTTTGCCTAGGGTTAGAAATTCTTCGCGCTGCATTACGCTTTTCCCGACTTCGCTAGTTCTGTGCGCATCGCTTCAATTACGGCAGCATAATTTTCTTGGCCAAAAATAGCAGAGCCAGCAACAAAGGTGTCTGCGCCGGCTTTGGCAACCTGCGCGATATTATCAACTTTGATTCCGCCGTCTACCTCAAGGCGTATATGGCGACCAGTCTGTGCTTGGTATTGATCTAAGCGAGCACGCACTTGTGCAATTTTGGCAAGAGTGCTTGGAATAAATGATTGACCACCAAATCCGGGGTTTACTGACATCAACAACACTAAGTCAAGTAGTTCTAATGTGTGATCAAGGTGGTCCAATGGGGTTGCTGGATTAAGTACGAGCCCCGCTTGACAGCCTTGGTCACGAATGAGATTCAGTGTGCGATTAACGTGTGGACTAGCCTCGGGATGAAAGCTAATGAGGTTCGCACCTGCTTTGGCAAAATCGGGAACTAAGCGATCAACGGGCTCCACCATCAAATGCACATCAATCATTGCGGGCTTGCCATTTTTGGTGGCATAGGAGCGGATGGCCTCACATACTAAAGGGCCAATGGTGAGATTGGGTACATAGTGGTTATCCATCACATCAAAGTGAATCCAGTCAGATCCAGCAGCTAAAACATCTTGGACTTCCTTGCCAAGGCAAGCAAAGTCAGCCGACAAAATAGAAGGGGCAATGACAAACTGGTTATCGGGGGGTGATTTCTGGCTATCCATCCCTAGATTCTAGCTTGCAGTTGACTCGAGGATGGAGCAGAATTCGAGCATGAATCCCCACGAAATCAGTATTACCGTCAAATCCCAGTACTTGCCTGAGCAGTCTGACCCCGATAACCGCCAATTTGCCTTTGCCTACACCATCACTATTCGTAATTCTGGTACTGCCAGCATCCAGTTAATTGCCCGGCATTGGTTTATTACGGATGGGGATAGCGACGTACAGGAGGTGCGGGGTTTAGGGGTGGTTGGTCAACAGCCCTTGCTGCGAACGGGTGAGCATTTTGAATACACCAGTTGGGCTACTTTACCCACCCCAGCAGGCACTATGCGCGGAGAATATTTCTGCGTCACGGAGGATGCCCAGTTCTTTCAGGCGCAAATTCCTGAATTTGCCTTAATCATGCCTAGAACCTTGCACTAGATTTTCAAAAAGTGCTATTTTTTGCCTTTGCCAGTCCATAGGACAATGAAGAGTAGGAGAGCTAATGCCACGCCACCCTCAACTACAAATAAGATCATTGGGTATTCATCGAGTAAATTGGCAATCATGATTTCTAAACTTAAAGTATGGAATGTTTGTATTGGGCGAGTTGCTCTGTGCAGTGTATTCGCTATTATCGCGACCAGTTTTCTTGTGGGCTGCTCCACCCCATCAACCCGAGGTACAGGCTATCGGTTGGGTGGAGGCGCCCCCGCTTCCTAT
>CAIKGX010000251.1 GCA_903827075.1 uncultured beta proteobacterium
AACTTGGCCGGTCTTCATATTCGATCGGGTTAATGATTCTTCAAATAATTCTGCAAATGATTCAGACATGTGTATTCACTTTGTGCCGTCAGAAGGCCCGACGGGTTAGGTTAAAAAAGTCCCAAGAAACACGCTAAATTAGATAATCGCGTTGTAGAGTTTCCTAAGACACCAAAACTACTGCCACAGTATTGCTACTGCTTACTTCAATTACTGACTCAAAATTAAGAAATCTTAGATTGATACCAATCTAGAACTGTCTTTACTGCTTGATCTACCGATAATTCAGATGTTTCAAGCACTTGAGCGCCGTCTGCAACTAGCAAAGGTGCGGCACCTCGACTACTGTCTCTGGCATCGCGCTCTTGCAAATCCTGCAGCAAGTCGCTTAGTTTAGCAGAAATTCCCTTAGCTATCAATTGCTTATACCGACGCTCAGCCCTAGCTTCTGCCGTTGCTGTCAAGAAAACCTTCAGTACCGCATCCGGGAAAATGACGCTGGCCATATCCCGACCGTCAGCCACTAAGCCTGGAGCTGTGCGAAATCCCTGCTGAACCCCCACCAAAGCCCGACGAACCTCAGGATGAACTGCAATCGTAGATGCCCGCAGACCAATTACTTCCGTACGGATAGCCTCTGTGACATCTTCCGAATTGAGCAGAATTTGGCCATTTTTGAAGGAAATCACCAGCTTTTTAGCCAAAACACCAAGTTCTAACGCATTTTTAGGATCAATTGCCTGTTTTTGACTTGCTAGTGCCACTAGGCGATATAGCGCCCCACTATCCAAATAATGAAATCCTAGCTTTTCTGCCACCAAAGAGGCAACCGTCCCTTTTCCGGAGGCGGTCGGACCATCAATGGCAATGACTGGAGGCAAGGTCATAAGGAATATCTTGCGCTTAAGAAACAACCGCAGCAAATTCAGTGAAATAGCTTGGGAAGGTTTTCGCAACACAGTGAGGATCATTAATCTTCAGAGCATTTGGACCAAAAGCCGCCAAGGAAAAACACATGGCCATGCGATGGTCATCATAGGTATCAATACCTTCACTTGGTGATTTCCAGTCAGAAAGCGATTGAGGTGCCTGCACAACGATATAGTCAGCGCCCTCTTCAACAATAGCGCCAATCTTTTTTAACTCTTTGGTCATAGCAGCAATTCGATCAGTCTCTTTCACGCGCCAACTGGCAATATTATTGAGGCGTGTTGGGCCCTCAGCAAATAAAGCGGCTATCGCCAAGGTCATCGCCGCATCTGGAATTTCAGTGCAATCAATCGTGATGCCATTGAGTTTGCCGTTGGTGTTTTTTATACCAGCAACTTCAATCCAGTCCTCACCCGATGAAATATTTGCACCCATTAAAGCCAGAGCGTCAGCAAATGCCACATCACCCTGAATACTATCGCTACCAACACCAAGAACGCGAACCGGACCAGCACCAATCGCGCCCAAGGCCAAGAAATAAGACGCAGAGGATGCGTCCCCCTCAACAGATAAAGTTCCAGGGCTTTGATAAACCACATCCGATGTTTTGGCAGGAATCACAAAAGACTGCGCATTAGGACATGCAACTTGTACACCAAAGCGTGTCATGAGTTTGAGTGTGATCTCAATATAAGGGCGAGAAATTAATTCACCAATCACTTCAATCTTGACCGGCTCTTTGGCCACTAAAGGTAAAGCCATCAACAAGGCCGTCAGGAACTGACTAGATACATCGCCCCGCACTTTAACTACATCTTTAATTTGAATATCGGCAGCAGCAATGTTGATGGGCGGATAGCCTTCTTGCAATTCGTAATCAATCTTTGCGCCTACTTGACGCAAGCCATCCACCAGATCACGAATGGGGCGCTCGTGCATACGCGGCACACCAGATAGACGATAGTTGCCACCCTGCATAGCCAGTGCTGCAGTTAAAGGTCGGATTGCGGTACCCGCATTACCCATAAAGAGATCTGCATCTTGCACAGGAAATGTGCCGCCACAACCTTCCACCACACAAACCTTATCGGCTTGATCGGTAACCTTTAAACCTAGTTGACGCAAAGCATTACGCATGACTTGCGTGTCATCCGCATCCAATAAATTTTTAAGGGTGGTTGTACCAGTTGAAAGGGCCGCTAACAATAGCGCACGATTAGAAATACTTTTAGATCCTGGCAGGACAATGGAGCCTTGCGCTCGTTTGAATGGTCCAATTGTAATCTCGGGCACCCCACTCATCAAAGTACATCCATATCTTGACGTGCTTTACTTGCCTTATTAAATAATTTCTCTAAGCCAGCACCATCGTTTTCGGCAATGAGTTTGCGCATATGACCAACAATTGCGAGGTATTGGTCTAGCTCTTTCAAAATTGAAGTGCGATTTCCTAAGCAGACATCACGCCACATTTCTGGACTAGATGCAGCAATGCGTGTGAAATCTTTAAAGCCTACACCAACATGATCTAACTTTTGATCAGCATCTTCAGAGTTAATCACGCTCACCATTAATGCATACGCAAGAATATGGGGCAAATGAGAAACGGCAGCATAAATAGCGTCGTGTTGTACACAAGAAATCTTCTTCACCACTGCTCCGATAGATTGCCAAAAGCCCTCAATCAAATCAATGTCTTGTGGGGAATTTTCTTGTAATGGGCAAAGAATGGTTTGCTTGCCCTGGAATAAATCCGCCTTGGCGGCACTGGCACCATGTTGCGCACCACCGGCAATTGGATGAGCAGGTACAAATTGACAAGCCTTCTTACCCAAGACTTCCTTAGCCGCCAAAATGACATCACCCTTAGTGCTACCAGCATCGGTCAGCATGGTCTTTGGTTCGAGATGAGGCTCAAGAATTTCAAAGGCAGTACGCATCTGCGCTACAGGCACACAAAGCACAATTACATCCGATTGCTTAGCGGCCTGAACTAAATCAACGATCCCATCAATCGCACCCATCTGCAATGCTTGATTAAGATTTTCAGTACTGCGGCCCACTCCCAATACCTTGTTGACTACGCCAGCCTGCTTCAGAGCCAAACCGAGAGATGCGCCAATTAAACCCACTCCTACAATGGTGACGGTACCGTAATTACTTGCTGGGTTAATGATAGTCATTTAGTAGTCAAGATTTCGCGAAGTGCATTTATAAAGGCAGCATTTTCCTCAGGCAAGCCGATAGAAATTCGTAACCATTGAGGCAGCCCGTAATTTCCGACTGGACGAACGATGATGCCTCGCTTTAGTAAGGACAAGTTCATCTGTGCGCCTGAGTCATCATCATCACCCACTTTGACCAATACAAAGTTACCTGCTGATGGCAGGTACGTTAGGCCAAGCTCATCAAATGCGGCTGTGAGTTGTTTGAAGCCAGCGCGGTTCAGATCATAGCCCTGCTGCAAAAATTCCAAATCCTGAAAAGCGGCAATCGCCGCGGCTTGCGCAAGGCTATTGACATTAAATGGTTGCCGAATACGATTAAGCAAATCCGTTAAGGCTGGTTGCGCTACGCCATAGCCTATACGTAAACCCGCCAAACCGTAGGCTTTAGAAAAGCTACGCGATAAAATCATATTCGGAAAGCGTTTGACCCAAGCAATCGCATCATAGCGTTGCTCAGGGGTAAGATATTCGTTATAGGCTTCATCGAGCACCACCACTACATGGGGCGGCACTGCGATTAAGAAATCTTCAATTTCTTGAGACTTTAAATAACTACCAGTAGGATTATTGGGGTTAGCCACAAAAACCAACTTGGCTTTATCGCCGGATGCTTTTACCGCACTCAACATCGCCGATAAGTCATGGCCATAACTATCTGTAGGTTCTACCTCTATCGCTCTTGCACCCACGGCCTGGGAGGCAAGTGGATAAACCGCAAATGCATGTCGCGAGAAAATAATATCGTCACCCGTTTGAGCTACAGCACGTGCAGACAACTCCAGAATGTCATTACTACCATTACCTAAAGTAATCCAATCGGCAGGTACACCTAAACGTTCAGAAAGTACCTTCTTTAATTCAAAGCCATTGGAGTCTGGATACCGCCCCAGATCACTCGCTGCTTTGAGCATGGCCTCCCGAGCAGACTTTGGCATACCCAATGGGTTTTCATTGGATGCTAATTTCACAATCTTGCTTTCATCCAATCCGTACTCACGCGCTACTTCACTAATAGGACGCCCGCCCACATAGGGAGCAATTGCATGAATATGTTTTAAGCCAATCTTAGAGCTCATGCTGAATGCGGATATGAACCAAGGTTTTTATAAAAGGCAGCCATTGCTTTTAATTCATCCAATGCTTTAACTACTTTTTCATCTTCAGCATGACCGGCAATATCAATATAGAAGTGGTACTCCCAGGTACCTTTACGGGCAGGTCGTGATTCAAAACGATTCATTGAGACGCCATGCTTAGCGAGCGGCTCTAAGAGGCGATAGACAGCACCAGGCTGATTATCTACCGATAACACCAAGGAAGTTTGATCATGCCCGGTAGCCTGGCACGCGTAACTACCAATCACCACAAAGCGAGTGCGATTATGGGCATCATCCTGAATCTGCGCAGCTACGGCTTGCAAACTGTAAGCAAGCTGTGCAGGATCGCCTGCAATTGCTGCCAGGGTGGGATCGAGCGCTGCCATACGGGCTGCTTCTGCATTGCTACTGACTGCTTGTCGCTTTAACTGAGGGGCGTGCTCACTTAACCACTGTTGGCACTGAGCTAAAGCTTGAGCATGAGCACAGACTGTTGTCACACCATCTAAATTACCACTTTTAGTCAATAAATGATGGCGAATAGAAAGCACTATCTCACCGCTAATGTGAAGCGGTGAATCTAAGAGTAAATCCAAAGTACGGGAGATAGCACCCTCACTAGAGTTCTCAACAGGGACCACGCCAAATTGCGCTGCACCCTTCTCTACCGCCTTGAATACTTCATCAATACTGTTGCAAGGTAATCCCGCAATGGAATGTCCAAAATAGGTTTGCGCTGCTTGCTCTGAAAAGGTGCCGGTAGGGCCAAGATAAGCAATCGTTTGACGAGCCTCAAGCGCCCTACAGGCAGACATCACTTCGCGCCAAATTGCAGCAATCCCATCGGGCAACAAAGGGCCTGTATTTATTTCTTGAAGTCGAGCAACGACTTGACGCTCACGCTCAGGACGAAATACTGGTGAGGAAAATCCGCCTTTAATGTGCCCCACCTCTTGAGCCGCTTGCGCCCGCTGAGAGAGCAAATCCAGAATCTGGGAATCCAAGGAATCAATCTTGTCGCGAATGGGCGCTAAGCGCTGTTCTTCAGTACTCATTAAGCACGCCTTTCAAAATCACGCATAAATTCAACCAAGGCCTTTACGCCCTCAAACGGCATAGCGTTGTAAATGCTGGCACGCATACCACCAGCTGCCTTATGACCACGCAAGGCTACTAAACCCGCTGCATTGGACTGTGCCAAGAATTCTGCATTTAGATTCTCATCTTTTAAGAAGAATGTCACGTTCATTCTGGAGCGATAGACTTTTGTCACCCGATTCTCATACAAACTACTGTGATCTAAGAAGTTGTAAAGCAAATCCGATTTTTCTTGATTAATCTTTTCGATAGCCCGCACGCCGCCCTGCTTTAGCAACCACTTAAATCCTAGTCCAGCCATGTAAATGGCAAAGGTGGGAGGCGTATTTAACATTGATTGATTGGCAGCTTGTTTGGACCAGTCCCAAATCGATGGAGTGATCTTCATACTGTGACCCAGTAAATCTTTACGCACAATCACAATCGTTACGCCAGATGGGCCAATATTTTTTTGTGCCCCACCAAACCAGACGCCACATTGAGTGATGTCCATTTCTTTTGAAAGAATATTGCTAGAGATGTCTGCAACTAAAATCTTCCCATGAACATCGGGCACGCTAGGAAACTCTACTCCACCAATGGTTTCATTCGCACAATAATGAACATAAGCAGCATCATCAGATAACTGCCAAGTAGATCTTGCAGGAATCGTGTTGAACTTTTCAGTTGCAGAGGACGCTGCTAAATGAGCAACGCCATATTTATCTGCTTCTTTGAATGATTTTTCTGACCAAATGCCGGTTACCAAGAAATCTGCCTTAGGGCCATTCTGACCCAAAGACATCAGATTCATAGGGATGGCAGCATTTTGCCCAATACCACCGCCTTGGAGTAGCAATATCTCATAGGCATCGGGGATATTCATCAGGGTGCGCAAGTCCTGCAGCACCTCTTCGTATACCGCCATAAACTCTTTACTGCGGTGACTAATTTCCATCACGCTAGTGCCAAGCCCTTGCCAATTCAACATCTCTGCAGCAGCCTGCTTTAATACCTCTTCAGGTACGGTAGCAGGCCCCGCAGCGAAATTGAAAATGCGGCGGTCAAACGTCATGATGAGTTAATTAACCTTGAATGGATGCCGACTTAGGCATCACCAGCTTCGTCAGTATTGGAATCAACTGCTGGATCGGCGGCAACATCACCCTCTTCTCCATCATCAATGTCGTTTTCATCATCGGAATCGCTTTCAGCAATTCGCTGCAGACCAGACAAGCGAGTGCCTTCATCCACATTAATCAAAGTAACGCCTTGAGTAGCGCGACCCATTTCCCGAATTTCAGAAACCCGTGTGCGCACTAAGATGCCACCTGTAGTGATCAACATAATTTGATCTTCCGGAGAAACCAATGCGGCAGCTACTACTTTGCCGTTACGCTCTGAAGTCTGAATGGCAATCATGCCTTTAGTGCCACGACCATGACGGGTGTACTCAGCAATTGGAGTGCGCTTACCAAAACCATTTTCAGTGGCTGTCAATACACTACTTGGAATGGCATTACCTTCTGCATCAATGGTGATAGCCTCAGCTCCCTCAGCTTCCGCCACAGCAACTAACATAGCGATCACTTGATGACCTGCACCTAAGTTCATACCACGCACACCACGCGCAGTGCGGCCCATTGGACGAACATCATTCTCATCAAAGCGCACCGCTTTACCAGCATCAGAGAACAGCATCACATCATGCTGACCGTCTGTAATTGCAGCGCCAACCAAGAAGTCATTCTCATTCAAATCGACAGCAATAATTCCGGCTTTGCGCGGGTTGGAAAAATCTGATAATCGGGTTTTCTTCACAGTGCCAAGGCTCGTTGCCATAAAGACATAGTGATCATCTTGATATCCCTTGATTGGGAGAATCACGGTAATCTTTTCGCCTTCGATCAATGGGAACATATTGACGATCGGCTTGCCACGGGCATTTCGACTTCCTTGCGGCACTTCCCATACTTTGAGCCAATACATACGGCCACGATCAGAGAAACAAAGAATGATGTCATGCGTGTTGGCCACGAATAAAGTTTCGATCCAATCTTCATTCTTAGTCGCAGCAGCTTGCTTGCCACGACCACCGCGCTTCTGTGCGCGGTACTCACTCAATGGCTGACTCTTCATGTAACCAGTATTGGAGAGCGTGACCACCATATCTTGCGGCGTAATTAAGTCTTCGGTGAATAATTCAGTGGCATTCATTTCGATGAATGAACGACGACCGCTATCACCACCAGCAATACCAAACTCAGCTTGAACTTCTTTGAGCTCACTCTCAATTACAGAAGTTACACGCTCTGGTTTTGCAAGTAAGTCCAGTAAATCAGAAATCTCTGACATCACTTCTTTGTACTCATTCACAATCTTGTCTTGCTCAAGACCAGTCAAGCGCTGTAAACGCATCTGCAAGATTTCTTGCGCCTGACTATCTGACAGGCGATATAGGCCCGTTGCCTGCATACCGTATTCTGGCAATAAACCTTCAGGACGATAGGCATTGCGGCCGCCCGGAGTATCCGTCTCAGCACGCGCCAACATCTCACGCACCATGGAAGAATCCCAAGCTTTACTCATCAACTCTTGCCTAGCCACCACTGGATTAGCAGCCGCTTTAATGATGGCAATAAATTCATCGATGTTTGCTAAAGCAACGGCTAAGCCTTCCAATACATGACCACGCTCACGTGCTTTACGCAATTCAAAAATTGTGCGACGTGTAACTACTTCACGGCGATGTTGCAGGAAGTACTCAAGCATTTGCTTTAAGTTCAACAGGCGTGGTTGGTTATCCACCAAAGCCACCATGTTCATGCCGAAGTTATCTTGCAGTTGAGTGCTTTTATATAGGTTGTTCAATACGACCTCAGGCACTTCACCGCGCTTAAGCTCGATCACTACGCGCATACCTGACTTATCAGATTCATCGCGCAGATCAGAAATACCTTCTACTTTTTTCTCGTTCACCAGCTCGGCGATGCGCTCAAGTAAGTTCTTCTTATTCACCTGGTATGGCAACTCATCAACGATGATGGCTTGACGTGCGCCCTTATCAAGGTCTTCGAAATGGGTTTTAGCGCGCATCACTACACGGCCACGACCAGTTCGATAACCCTCACGAACCCCTTGAACGCCATAAATAATGCCGGCGGTCGGGAAATCTGGCGCTGGGATGATCTCAATGAGCTCGTCAATCGTGCAATCTGGGTTGTGCAGGACGTGCAACCAGGCTGTAACGACCTCATCCAAGTTATGGGGAGGGATATTAGTTGCCATACCCACCGCGATACCTGAACTGCCGTTAATCAGCAAATTAGGTACTTTTGCAGGAAGAATGAGCGGTTCTTTCTCGCTGCCATCGTAATTTGGCCCGAAATCCACCGTTTCTTTATCCAAATCGGCCAAAAGCTCATGGGCAATCTTGCGCAGACGGATCTCGGTATACCGCATTGCAGCAGCGTTATCGCCGTCTACAGAGCCAAAGTTACCCTGTCCGTCAATCAGCATATAGCGCAAAGAGAAATCCTGGGCCATTCGAACAATGGTGTCATACACCGCAGAATCGCCGTGTGGATGGTATTTACCGATCACATCGCCAACTATGCGGGCAGATTTTTTGTAAGCTCGGTTCCAATCGTTGTTTAATTCATACATCGCGAATAAGACCCGGCGATGTACCGGTTTGAGACCATCACGTACGTCTGGCAGGGCTCTGCCGACTATGACGCTCATAGCGTAGTCCAAATAGGACCGCCGCATTTCGTCTTCTAGGGATATTGGTAGTGTTTCTTTAGCGGCTTGTTCCATTTAGAAATAATATCATTTTGATGACTGATAGCCCCTATGCTAAGATTCTGTCAGTTTGTACGAAATTGAGATGTGTCGCTTTGCGGTCTTTTGCTTCAAAGTAGAGCGAATACATTTAAGTTTGACTTTAATTAAAAGAGATTTTTGAGGACCAATAATGAACAAAACCCTAAAACTGTTGCTCGCATCTGTTATTACCGTTTCTGCTACTGCAGCAATGGCTTCTGACAACTGGGAAAACAGCACTGGCATCAACTGGAGAAACGGCGACGGCACATTGTGCTGGCGTGATAACAACTGGACACCTGCAACTGCTGCTAAGGGTTG
>CAIKGX010000252.1 GCA_903827075.1 uncultured beta proteobacterium
ATTGTTTTTGCCAGCGTTATAGCCTGCGTTGTAATTAGCACCTTCATTTTTCTTGTAAGCATCATATGCATAGCCTGATGCTGCACCAACTGCTGCACCACCTACAGCACCCCAAATTGGATTGCCGTGGAAAATAGCAGTTCCGACTGCGCCGGCAGCGGCACCAATGCTTGCACCAGATAAAGTGCGCTGCTCTGTATTGCTCATGTTGGAGCAACCAGCAATAGCTAATGTTGCTGCGGTAATAGCGATAATTTTTTTCATGTCAACGGATCCTTGTATATGTTGAATTGGCTAAGTTGCTGGATTTACTTCTTGGCGCAAGGAAAGCGTGTGGCCAAGAATCCCAAGAACACACCAGCTGCAGGCTTGTCTGACGCTTGCTGATTTGTTTGTACAAATTTCACATACTCGCCAATTACTTCATCGCGTAATGGAGCAGGTTGTTTAATGCAAATAAAAGGCTTGGCACGTTGTGGATTACGCGTAGCTAAATAGGTGTCATAAATCGCCGTGGTATAGCCAATACAGAAGCTACGTGATTCAGGGCTTGCTGGAAGCTTGCAAACAGTCACAAGCTCTTGAGCGCTGAGCACTTGAACTTTTTCTTGCGCCTGGGCAAAGCCACAAAATGCGCTAAGCGCAACTAAAGCGATTAATATTTTTTTCATGGGTTCTCCCTTGGGTGTATGTGATTCCATCATAAACCATGTCCTTTGTCATGATTTGCACTAATTTAGTGCAATTTGCCCCAAATAAGATTTCTTTATTCCCCATAATGAGGCAAAAATGATCAGGGAAAATTGCCATGGAATCTTTTAAATCAGGTAGCGATGCTTTATTTATCTTGCTTGGGGCCATTATGGTTCTGGCAATGCATGCCGGCTTTGCGTTTTTAGAGCTAGGTACTGTGCGTAAAAAAAATCAAGTAAATGCTTTAGTCAAAATCTTGGTGGATTTTGCAGTATCTACCATTGCTTACTTCTTTATTGGCTATAGCATTGCTTATGGAGTCAATTTTTTCTCTGGGGCAGAGCTGCTGGCAGAAAAGAATGGCTATGAGTTAGTTAAATTCTTTTTCCTGCTCACCTTTGCCGCCGCGATTCCTGCCATCGTTTCTGGCGGTATTGCTGAGCGCGCTAAGTTCAACCCACAATTGATCGCCACCTTTGTTTTGGTGGGATTTGTATACCCATTCTTTGAAGGCATTGCTTGGAATCAGCATTACGGTATTCAGGCTTGGATCAAGGGGCTTACGGGAGAGGAGTTCCATGATTTTGCTGGCTCGATCGTAGTTCATGCGGTTGGTGGTTGGATTGCTTTGCCTGCCATTTTGTTATTGGGTGCGCGCCGCGGCCGTTACACCAAAGAAGGCAATATTTCTGCCCACCCCCCTTCAAGTATTCCCTTCCTAGCATTGGGTGCTTGGATTTTGGCGGTAGGTTGGTTTGGTTTTAATGTGATGAGCGCACAAACCATCGACAAAATTAGCGGCTTAGTTGCACTCAATTCATTAATGGCAATGGTTGGCGGAACCTTGGCAGCATGGGTGGTTGGACGTAATGATCCGGGCTTTACCTACAACGGCCCTCTGGCGGGTTTAGTAGCTGTGTGTGCTGGCTCCGACTTAATGCACCCAATGGGGGCATTAGTAGTGGGGCTGATTGCTGGTGCGCTCTTTGTTTTTATGTTCACCTTAGTGCAGAACCGGTGGAAGATTGATGATGTATTGGGTGTCTGGCCATTACATGGTTTATGTGGACTTTGGGGTGGTTTAGCGGCGGGCATCTTTGGCAGTAAAGCCTTGGGCGGTATTGGCGGCATCACCTTTACGGGTCAGTTAATTGGTAGCGTACTGGGTGTGAGTATCGCGATCATTGGAGGCTTCCTTGTTTACGGACTCTTAAAGCTGGTGCTGGGTATTCGAATGTCACATGAAGAAGAGTATGAAGGCGCAGATTTAAGTGTCCATCGGATTTCTTCTACACCTGATCGTGAGCCTAACTGGTAGGCTGCTTAATCTATGGGCATTACCTATAATGACATATGGCTATATATGAACTAGACGGAATTGCTCCACAGCTTGCTGCTGGGGCGTGGGTTGCTGAGAGCGCAGAAGTGATCGGTAGAGTTGAGCTCCATGCACAGGCCAGCGTGTGGCCTAAGGTAATTGTCCGTGGTGATAATGACCTCATTCAAATCGGCGAGGGCAGTAACGTGCAAGACACATCTATCTTGCATACCGATCCTGGCTACCCCCTTATTATTGGCAAGAACGTTACGGTTGGTCATCAGGTGATGCTGCATGGATGCCAAATTGGTGATGGTAGTTTGATCGGTATTGGCGCCGTGATTTTGAATGGTGCAAAGATCGGTAAAAACTGTTTAGTCGGTGCTGGCTCATTGGTGACTGAGGGTAAAGAGTTTCCCGATGGCTCCATGATCCTCGGCACCCCAGCAAAAGTAGTGAAGACGCTAACACCGGAACAAATCACAGGTATTGCAGATATTGCAGAACGCTATGTACAGAATGCCCAGCGCTATCAAAAGACGCTGAAAAAAATAGCTTAATCAGAGCGCCTGATAATTGCTCTACGTATTTAATGTCGTTCTTCCAGTTTTTGCCTTAATACTGCTGGGGTATGTATCCGGTAGAACGGGCAAGCTGGGAATCAATGCCTCTACTGAGCTCAATCGATTTGTGGTTTGGCTCGCTTTACCTGCTCAATTATTTAATTTTGCGTCTAATAGTAGTTGGCAGACATTGTGGCAACCAGGGTTTGTGTTGGCATTTGGACTCAGTAGTTTAATTGTGTATGCAGCAACTTTTTTAGTGAGCCGGTATCGTAATGCCGATTTAGCTACTGCGAGCTTTGCTGGATTGAGCGCCTCTTACTCCAACACTGGCTATATGGGAATTCCTCTATGCATTCTGGCATTGGGGCAGGATGGTTTAGCGCCAGCGGTGATTTCTACATTGATTGTTTTTGGGATGTTCGCATTAGCAACGGTATTTATTGAGGTTGGAATCTTGTCTCATAAAAAGCCCCATGAAATTGTGTGGAGTGTCATTAAATCGCTCTGCAGCAATCCATTACTCATTGCGCCTGTAGCCGGATTAGTTTGGTCCTCTACCGATCTTGCTTTATATGATCCATTACAACAATTCATTTCTTTTTTATCTGCAGCAGCAAGCCCCTGTGCATTGGTATCCATCGGTTTATTTCTGATTCAGAAACAAAAAACGCCTGCTGTTGGCGCGTGGGGGCTCAGCATAGCCAAGCTGATTGTGCAGCCTCTCATTGCCTGGGTTATAGCGGGACCTATTTTAGGTTTACCTAGCTTATGGGTAAATGCAGTCATCCTACTCAGCGCACTCCCAACGGGCACAGGCCCTTTTATGCTGGCCCAGTATTACAGTGCTGATGGTAGTACGATTTCTCGAGTGGTGCTCTTAACTACAGTGGGTTCTTTAGTTACGCTATCGTTATTCTTGTGGTGGAATAGCGGGGTTTAATCCCTCGGCATCTATTTGATTTTCCCAAGAGGCGTTGATGAAGGCTGGTAAGTTCATGCACTCATTAAAAATCCTCATGAGCGTTGGGTAGGGCTTCATATCCATCTTTGCACTGAGAGCATTAAAGATTTGCGGCACCAAGAAAATATCAATTAGCCCAACTTGATTGCCAAAGGCAAATTTACCCACCCTTGGATCGGCACTAAGTTGTTTTTCAAGGCCCTCGAGCCCCAGCGCTATCCAGTGTTGGTACCAAGTATCTTTATCTTCAATGCTAACCCCCAATTTCTTAACGAGGTATCGTAAGACACGTAAGTTGCTAATGGGGTGAATATCAGCGCCGATATCCATAGCTATTGATCGAGCCCACGCACGGTCAATAGGTGCACTTGGTAACAAGGGGGGTGCAGGGTGAAGCTCTTCGAGGTATTCAATAATAGCAAGCGACTGATGAATAGATTGTTTACCATCAATCAATAGCGGCACTAAACGGGTCGGGTTCAGCTGTGCATATTCGGCCTGCATTTGTTCTCCGCCATTTTTATTGAGATGGACGGGGATCACTTCGTAACCCAAGTCTTTGAGATTTAAAGCAATACGAACACGGAAGGCGGCAGAGCTACGCCAGAAGCTATAAAGAAGTATTTTCATAAAGGACCTTTGAAGATATTTTTAAAAGGCACTCACTGCCCCGTCACTCCGTGGATCCCATCCGCCGTGAAGCGTGCCCGAAGCATCGCGAATAATGCAACCCGCATGACCCACGGTTTCATCAAATGAATCTAGCATTTCGATCTCATGTCCTCGTGCATACAGCTCTTTGGCAACCCAAGGACTGAAGCGCGATTCGAGTTTGAGGCTATCACTCGTCTGGCCCCACGTGCGACCTAGCAACCAGCGTGGTCGACTAATCGCATCTTGAGGGTCGAGGCCGTAAGTGGCAGTGCGTGTAAAGATGGCGCATTGCGTTTGTGGCTGACCATCGCCACCCATCGTGCCATAAACCATCGAGCGGCCATCTTTAAATAGGGCCATCGCCGGATTTAAAGTGTGGAATGGTTTTCGGTAAGGCTCGAGGTGATTGAGTGTCTTTGGATCTAAGGAAAAACTGCATCCTCGGTTTTGCCAATTTACCCCCGAAGTTGGAAGCACAATACCAGCGCCAAACTCGTGATAAATACTTTGAATAAAGGAAACGCAGTTGCCATCACCATCAATCACACCCATCCAAATGGTATCTGCCGGACCTTTACCCTGCCCCCAAGAAAGCGCTTTTTCTGGATCAATATTCTTTGCTAGTTTCTTTAAAAAGGTGGGCGCTAAGAAGGACTGCGCATTTCTTTTCATGTATGCGGGGTCGGTAACAAATTGATCCCTTACTTTGAAGGCTTGTTTAGTAGCTTCAACACAGTGATGTACATATTCGGCGCTATCTACTTTGAAGCGTTTTAAATTGAGTTGATCCAAGATGCCTAAAATCATTAAGGAGACCACCCCTTGCGTAGGGGGCGTCATGTTGTAGACATTACCTATGCTGTGTTTGAGTTCAAGGGGATCAATGAGTTTGGCGCGATGGCGATGCAGGTCACTGAGTCTGAGCGGACTGCCCAAGTCTGTTAATTCTTTTGCCAACAGAGTAGCTAAGTCACCTCGGTAGTAATCATCTGTTCCTTTTCGGGCAACTTGCCGCAAAGTTTTTGCAAGGCGCTCTTGTTTAAAGATGCTACCCACAGCCGGTGCTTTGCCATCTACTAGAAAGGTTTGCGAAAATCCAGGAATGGGCATGAGCTCTTCACGCTTTTTTGCTGTGAGGCTTGATTGACTATAGGTCACTGGCACGCCGTTTTCAGCATAGTGAATGGCGTCTGACAGTAGGCGAGATAGAGGGATTTTTCCACCTAAACCTTGTTTTGAGAGCTGGTGGGCTGCCCCCCATCCGGAGATGGTTCCTGCAACGGTATTCGCGGCTACTGCACCTCGAAAGGGAATTGCTTTAGTCATGCCCCGTTCTGAGTACCACTGCTTAGTAGCCAGCCCAGCCGCTGCGCCGCAGGCATCGATACCACCCATCGCTTTACCCGGGGAATGAATGACCCAAAAGGAGTCCCCCCCAATGGAGTTCATGTGGGGATAGACCACGGCTATGGTCGCTGCTGCTGCCACCATAGCTTCTAATGCGTTGCCGCCCTCTCTTAATACAGCTAAAGCAGATTCAGATGCTAGGGAATGTGGCGCTACAGCCATCCCTCTAATTCCCCACTTTTGTTGCATGGTTCTTTTCCAGTCGGTTTTATTTGAGTATTGCTATTTGTAACAAAGTTTCCAAGATGTTGTATTAAGCCACCCAATTAGGCTGCTTTTCGGGAAAACCCCGATTCGATTTGATGAGGAATTACCCTAAGTAGAGGATTTCTTTGGGTTTTTACACAGCATAATTGCCTCGTTGTTAATTTTCTATAAAAATAGTTAGGAGCTACTGATGTCAACATCAACCAAAGCAGCCCCAATGACCGCTGAAGAACGCAAAGTTATTTTTGCTTCCTCTTTAGGTACGGTTTTTGAGTGGTACGACTTTTATCTTTACGGTTCATTGGCTGCTGTTATTGCCAAGCAGTTCTTTTCAGGCTTAGATGCTGGCTCTGCCTTCATTTTCGCTTTGTTGGCTTTTGCTGCCGGTTTTATCGTACGTCCATTTGGTGCGTTGGTATTCGGTCGTTTAGGCGATTTGATCGGACGTAAGTACACCTTCTTGGTGACGATCTTGATCATGGGTGGTGCCACATTCATCGTGGGTATTCTGCCTAACTATGCAACTATCGGTGTTGCTGCTCCAGTCCTCTTGATCACATTGCGTATGCTTCAAGGTTTGGCTTTGGGTGGTGAGTACGGTGGTGCTGCAACATATGTTGCAGAGCATGCTCCTCATGGTCGTCGTGGTGCATACACAGCATGGATTCAGACTACAGCTACATTAGGCTTATTCTTATCCTTACTCGTGATTTTGTTCACACGTGAATTCACTGGTCCAGACTTTGATGTTTGGGGCTGGCGTGTTCCATTCATCCTTTCTATTGGTCTTTTAGCTGTTTCTGTATGGATCCGTTTGTCAATGAACGAATCCCCAGCTTTCAAGAAGATGAAAGATGAAGGCAAATTGTCTAAAGCACCTTTGACAGAGTCATTCGGTCAATGGAAGAACTTGAAGATTGTTATCTTGGCATTGTTTGGTCTGGTTGCAGGTCAAGCGGTGGTTTGGTATACAGGTCAGTTCTATGCTTTGTTCTACCTCACCCAAGTGTTGAAGGTAGATGCTAAGACGGCGAACTTATTGATTGCTGCTTCATTGGTAATCGGTACCCCATTCTTCGTTGTATTTGGTAGCTTGTCAGACAGGATTGGCCGTAAGGTCATCATCATGGGTGGCTTGTTATTGGCTGTAATTACATACATTCCAAATACACCAGTTTCCGTATTTAATGCTTTGACTCACTTCGCTAACCCAGCGTTGGAAAAAGCAATGGAAACTTCACCAGCAACTATTACTGCTGATTTGAATGAATGTACATTCCAGTTCAACCCAACAGGTACAGCGAAATTCACCAGTTCTTGCGATATCGCAAAACAGGTGATGGCTTCTAACTCTGCTAGCTATAGCACTATTGCTGGTCCTGCAGGTGGTACAGCTGTTGTGAAGATTGGTGATACAGAAATCACTGGTTACTCAGCAAAAGGCTTAGCCCCAGCTGATGCAAAAGCAAAAGATACTGAGTTCAAAAAAGCAATTCGTGAAGCATTGAATGCTTCTGGCTATCCAGCTAAAGCGAATCCAGCTGACATTAATTATGTTGCTGTATTGCTCTTGTTGGTTTACCTGGTCATTTTGGTAACGATGGTTTACGGCCCAATCGCGGCTATGTTGGTTGAGATGTTCCCAACCCGCATTCGTTACACCTCTATGTCCTTGCCATACCACATTGGTAATGGTTGGTTCGGTGGCTTGTTGCCAACAATCTCCTTTGCCTTGGTTGCGCAAAACGGTAATATTTACTACGGTCTCTGGTACCCAATCATCATTGCTGCAATGACATTGGTAATCGGTGTACTGTTTGTTAAAGAAACCAAAGATGTAGATATTTATGCAAGAGACTAAGTAGTTTTAGTCTGTATCAAATCAAAACCCGATCACTTGGTGGTCGGGTTTTTTTATTCCCATAAATCTTTTTGGTTGCCTCGCTTATAAAGTGCTCGGTTCTGATCGGCAATGGATGTTTCTCTACAGCCAGGTATGACTTGAATGATTGCCCCCGCGCTTACTTGACCAATTTGGTTCACTCGCAAATACCAACCACTGAAACCTGATTGCAACATGGCTTTTGCTGCACCCTTGATCCCCATCTTGGCATTGAATTTGAAGCAGGGTTCTCTCAGCTTAACGACGGAGCACTCAATATCGCCAATAATAAGTCTGTCACCTACAAAGACTTCTGTTTCAAGTAGACCTTCAATAGTAAAGTTTTCACCAAAAGCACCCAATGGCAAGTTCATGGGCTGCTTTGTTTCTCTTGTGAGTAATTCATTCCAAAAAGGGTAGTGCTCAATTGGATACACATAGATCGCCTTATCAAGACCACCATGAACGCTTAAATTTGCTTGCTCATCACCCTTAACTCCAAGTCTGGTGATTTCTATAGGGCTTGGCGCATCTAGCCTGCTAATGGGTTGTTTATGAATAGCCGATACCACCATCTGATAATTTGGATGGTGTGAACCAAATAACGGCGAAACTTTACCAGAAGAAATCGAGATAAGGCGCATAAGTATCCAGAGCTGATAAGATCAAATCATCAATTGAAGTAGATTAGGAAGAAAGAGAATGATGCATCTTTATAAGGTATTGGTGGCGATATTGCTCGGCATATTAGTGAACCAGATGGCCTTTGCTAAGTGGGATGAAGAACGCGATGTCACCACCAATGGTAAAGATG
>CAIKGX010000253.1 GCA_903827075.1 uncultured beta proteobacterium
GTCCCAATCTTGGCCTCGCCACGCTTTTTCTCACGCGCATGATCAATCGCCACGTGATATGGCAGAATCAAAGTGGTTGCTTCAGAAATCTTCAAACGGGATTGCACATTTAAGCCAGCCGCTTCTAATTCACCGATCTCTTTAAAGAGTGCTTCTGGCGAAAGTACGACACCGTTACCGATGTAGCAAATGACTTCTTTATGCATGATGCCCGAAGGGATCAAGCGCAAAATGGTTTTCTTGTCACCAATAATTAACGTGTGTCCAGCATTGTGCCCGCCCTGAAAACGAACAACAGCTTGTGCATGATCGGTGAGCCAATCAACGACTTTACCTTTGCCTTCATCACCCCACTGGGTACCAATGACAACGACGTTACGACCATGAGATTGCTTTAAAGACATAATGAAATCCAAAAATAAAATGACAAAATAGGTTTAATTTATTGCTAAGCTTTCTTGACTACTTCCCAGGCGCTAGAGCGCTTTATCAACTCCCGATCGCATTGGTATTCAGCAGTTTCCACAGCGTCGCCTGACATGACCTGAATGACTACTTCACCTGCGCTGCGAAGTTCGGCTATTGCCTTATCTAGTGTGGAATCTTCAATCCATGGGGCAACAATAGCCTGCTTACGCATGCCTAAGGGCGATAGATTAGCCAAAGTAAGTAAGTCCAATGAAAAACCCGTGGCAGGACGTGGGCGTCCAAATGCCTGGCCAACATGGTCATAACGTCCACCACGAGCGATAGGCTGTGGCAACTTATCAACATAAGCTGCAAACATCACACCACTGTGATATTGGTAGCCACGTAAATCCGCTAAATCAATGCTGAGCTCTAATCCAGCAGGCAAGGCAGATGCTGCACTAAGCAATTTATCTAATTGAGATAAAGCCTCATCAATTAACTGGTGTTTGGGTAAAGTCTTTTTTGCATTTGCCAACACTTCTGCACAGGAGCCATTGAGTTCTGTTAAAGCCATAAGTGCTGCAGCAGATTGCGCTGGTAAGCATTGAGCCCAAGCAGCCAAACGAGGGCGATCTTTAGTTTGCAGGAGGCCATATAAAGTCTCGACCTCCACTTTGCCAATGTCTTGTCCATCTAAGATGCCAACTAAAACCCCAGCATGAGAAAGATCAAGATAAACCTGATCAAGGCCAGCTAAGCTCAAAGTCTGAAGCAGTAGAGAGATAGCCTCAAAATCAGCCTCCCAAGTAGCGCAGCCATAAATCTCAGCGCCTAATTGCAATTCTTCTCGAGCAGAACTACCAACGGGTGTGCGGGCATGGGCAATAGAGCCGGCATAACAAAGACGAGTAATCCCTTGGCGATTCAAAAGGTGTGCATCAATACGAGCCACTTGCGGAGTCATATCTGCACGTAAACCTAAAGTGCGACCCGATAATTGATCGACTAATTTAAACGTTTGAAGATTGAGGTCTGAACCAGTGCCAGTGAGCAAAGAATCCAAAAATTCTAAAATCGGAGGGCTCACCAATTCATAACCGTAGGATTGGTACAAATCCAAGATGGCACGACGCAGAGTCTCTACTTTGCGAGCCTCTGCCGGTAATACATCAGCAATATCTTCAGGAAGTAACCAACGATTCATGATCTGATTTATTCACTCTCGATTATTTTTTGTGCAGGAACTTAAAGAACTCACCATTAGGCTCGACCACCATCACGTCCCTCTTATCCTTGAAAGAGCTACGGTAAGCCTCAAGACTCTGATAAAACTGGGCGAATTGGGGGTCGCGCCCAAAAGCTTCAGCATAAAGTGCGGTTGCTTTTGCATCCCCTGCCCCTTTAATCTTTTGCGCATCTCGATAGGCTTCAGCCAGAATCGTATCGCGCTGCCGTTCGGCGTTCGCACGAATCTTATCGGATTCAGCGGCACCCATAGAGCGAAGCTCATTTGCTACCCGTTTACGCTCTGCCTCCATGCGGCGATAAACCGAATCACTAATCTCAGCCAAGAGATCTACACGCTTTAAACGCACGTCAACGATTTCTACACCAATTTCAGCGGCATCATCAGCGACTTTTTTCCGAATACCTTGCATCACCTGTTCACGCTGATCCGAAATCAACTCGCGCACTGTACGTTTCGTGAACTCCTCATTCAAAGCAGAGCGAACCAATTGAGTCAAGCGATCTTGTGCCAAACGCTCATCGCCCTTAAAGCTGATGAAGAACTTACGTGGATCCACAATGCGCCATTTCACATAAGAATCTACCAAGAGATTCTTTTTCTCGGCAGTAATAAAGCGCTCTGCTTCTGGATTATCAATCGTCAAAATGCGGCGATCAAAGAAACGAACGCTTTCAAATGGTGCTGGATATTTAATCTGCAAACCAGGCTGCTCGATCACTCGCACAATTTGACCAAAAGAAAAGACCACAGCGTAATTGCGTTGATCGACAATGAAAATACTAGAAGACAGCACAAACACTAGGGCAATGAGGGCAACTAGTCCTGCTATGAGGCGATTAAAATTCATTATCTAGCCTCCCGATCACGACTACGTAGGCCATCTCGTTTATCACCCGCGTTGCTGTTAGCAGCCGGTGTATTTAGTGAGGGCGCTGTAGGAACACCCGTTGCACCACCAACAGTGACAGAACCAGTTGGTGTTGCCTGATTGCCTTGTCCTGCTTGTGGACTTTGTCCGCTTGCTGCCTGTGAACTTTCAGCATTTACCTGAGCCACAATTTTGTCCAATGGAAGATACAGCATGCTATTGCTCTTTGTTGTATCAACCAAAACCTTGGTCACATTGTTATACATTTCACGCATCGTATCGATATACATGCGATCACGCGTTACACCTGGTGCTTTCGCGTATTCCACTTGAACTTGTTTAAAGCGTGCGGCATCACCTTCAGCAGTAGCCACTACACGCGCTTTATAACCCTCAGCCTCTTGTATCAAACGAGCCCCAGTTCCTTTAGCACGAGGAATGATGTCATTGGCGTAAGCTTGGCCTTCACTCTTTAAACGCTCTTGGTCTTGCCCTGCTTTAACCGCATCATCAAATGCTGCTTGCACTTGCTCTGGTGGCTGAACATTTTGCACAGTCACGCTAGTAATGTAGATACCGGTTTTATAGCTATCTAAGATCTTTTGAATCGAGCTTGCTAAATCAATCGCAATCTTTTCACGCCCTTCGTATAGCACCGTATCCATCGTGCTACGCGCAACAATTTCACGCACTGCTGTTTCAGCGGCCTGAACTACTGCTGCATCCGGATCGCGGTTATTAAACAAATAATCGGTAGGATCTTTTAATCGATACTGAACTGCAAAACGCACATCAATAATGTTTTCATCTTCAGTCAGCATCGATGAATCTTTTTGATTGGTTGCCTTGATTAATACAGGGCGGCCAACCTCAACCGAGCGAACGCCAGATAGATTGACTGTTTCTTGTGATTGAATCGGCCAAGGCATACGCCAGTTAATACCCGGTTTAGCGGTATATGCATATTTACCAAAGGTAGAGATCACTCCGGCCTGACCTTCTTGAATAATGAAAAAACCACTACAAAGCCAAATCAGAAATACGCCGCCAGCCGCCAATAGGATGCTGGCCTTAGAGCTAAATGGATTGGTGAAATTGATATTGGGCGCACTAAAACCACCATTGCCACCATTGCTACCGCCGCTATTGTTATTGTTAGTGCGCTCTGATGGTGATGGAATATCAGTGTTATTAGGTTTATTGGCTGGTTTGCTCGCAGTAGCGCCTGGCTTTTTCTTACCACCAAAAAAGCCACTGAGACGGTCATTGAAATCGCGCCACAATTCATCCAAATCAGGTGGCCCATCTGGCCTCGCTGGTGGTGGATTTTTTGGCTGCGTCTCTACTGGCTTATCTGCAGAACCAGGCTCTACTTTGGGAGCTTGCTCGCTACCCTGCCCATCTTTAGCATCTTTGCCACCATTGCCAGGAGAGCTATTACCCCAACCTGGATCGTTGACCGAAAATAGGTCGAGAAATTTACGCGTCATTTGATAAATATTTTCGGTTAGGAATCGGATTAAATTCGGAAGACTCTGGTCGTTCGGGTAAAGGGGCTAAAAACTCGTCCGGGGCCAATTGCTTTTTGGCACGGTTGTGTTCGACCCTTATTCTATCAGTCATTTGCGAGCATTCGGCTAGGGCTAAGCGGAGCAAATCAAGCCCTTGACCCGTCTTAGCCGATAAGAATACCTGGCTTGGAACCCCTTCAGAATCGCGCTCTAATTGCGCCCCTTTGCTGAAGGTCTGGGGCATCTGGTCAATCTTGTTCATGACCTCTATTCTTGGGATGTCATCAGCGCCAATTTCTCGTAAAACAGCCTCTACTTCAGCTTGTTGCTCACGAGAAACGGGGCTACAAGCGTCTATAACATGCAAAATGAGGTCGGCGTGGATGGTTTCATCCAAAGTAGCCCTAAAAGCTTCAACCAATTGGTGCGGCAGTTCACGGATAAATCCAACGGTATCGGAGACCACAATAGATCCTACATCGTCTAAATGGACTCTTCTGGAAGTGGTGTCTAAGGTGGCAAATAGCTGATCAGCAGCATAGGTGCCTGCCTTGGTTAAGGCATTAAATAAAGTTGACTTGCCAGCATTGGTATAGCCCACCAAGGATACGGAGAATACATCTTTACGATTTCGGGCTCTTCTTTGGGTTCTTTGCTGGCGTTGCAACTTTTCTAGTTCATTTTCTAGACGCTTTGCCTTGGTAGCCAGCATCCGTCTATCCAACTCCATTTGGGTTTCACCTGGACCACCCCGCACACCAATACCACCCTTTTGCCGCTCCAAGTGACTCCAGGCCCGCACCAATCGTGACATCTGATAACGCACTTGTGCCAGCTGCACCTGAGTCTTACCAATATGGCTTTGGGCTCTTTGGCTAAAGATATCCAAGATAAGACCGGTTCGATCCATCACATGAAAGCCGATATGCCGCTCTAAGTTTCTTTGCTGGGTAGGCGAAAGAGGATGGTTGAATATGACCAGTTCAGCCTCTTGCTCTTCCATGATCTTTTTAACTTCATTGGCTTTACCAGACCCAATAAATAAAGCAGGATCGGTCTTGCCCTTACGGGCAATCACACTAGCAATAGGAATTGAGCCAGCACTATCAGCTAAAAGACTGAGCTCAGCCATGCTATCTGCAAAATCCTCGCGCCCGGTATCTACTCCAACAAGAACTGCACGTGGTGCATCTACGCCCGTTTTATACAGAGCCGACTTCTTCCGTACGGAATTCAATCGCACGAGCAGGAACGATCGTGGAGATTGCGTGCTTGTAAACCATCTGCGTGACGGTATTACGCAAGAGCACAACATATTGATCGAACGATTCAATATTGCCCTGAAGCTTAATGCCATTGACTAGATAAATAGATACAGGAACATGCTCTTTGCGTAAAGCATTAAGGAAAGGATCCTGAAGTAATTGGATTTTGCTGTTATTCATACTGCTCCTTATTCATTTTTTAGTTGGGGAGTCTTGCTTTTTTATTAATGACTACTTTTGCTACTACTGACATTGCCGACTAATTTTTTACATAATGGGCTCAATTGGCAAAAAACAAGCCCATAGAGCGCACTTATACTTAAAACTGTACGCCTATTTACTACTTTTTGCCCTTTTTACCCTTATCCGCATCGACATAAGGATTCTTAGCGGTATTCATCTGAATACGCATTGGAGTACCGCGTAATTTGAATACTTCCCTAAAGCGCCCCTCTAGATAGCGCTTATAGCTATCAGTAACGCCACTCAATGCGGTTCCATGAATAACCACGATCGGAGGATTCATACCCCCTTGGTGCGCATAACGCAGTTTTGGACGACCCATGCCCACACGCTTAGGCTGTTGGTGCTCAATCGCCTCCTCCAAAATTCGCGTGAGTTTTGGTGTTGGCAACTTGGCCATCGCTGCAGCGTAAGCTGCATCAACATCTTTAAAGAGCTCTTTTAAGCCGGTGCCTTTTTTGGCAGAAATTGGATGAACGTTTGCAAAGTCCAAGAAGCGTAGTTTTTGCGCAATCTCTAAACGGGCACGTTCTTTAACGTAGGTATCAATACCATCCCATTTATTAACGGCAACTACTAAGGCGCGCCCTGCTTCCACAATAAATCCAGCGATATGGGCATCTTGCTCAGAAATATCTTGTTGTGCGTCGAGCATCAGGATCACGACATTACAGTCTGCAATCGCTTGCAGGGTTTTAACCACTGAGAATTTCTCAATCGCTTCAAATACTTTACCGCGACGACGCAGGCCTGCGGTATCAACCAAGATATACGGCTTGCCATTACGCTCAAATGGCACCTCGATTGCATCGCGGGTTGTTCCGGGCATATCAAATGCAATCACGCGCTCTTCACCGATCAACTTATTGATCAAAGTCGATTTACCAACGTTAGGACGACCTACCACCGCAATCTTCATTGGGCGATTCGGATCATTCGCATGATCTTCTAGTTCCGGCTCTGCAATACCTAGAGAATCCAGTGCGTCATCAATCAGGCCACGGACACCATCTCCATGCGCTGAAGAAATCGCAAATGGTTCCCCGAGCCCAAGCTCATGAAAGTCTGCCGTTACAACGCCAGCTTGCATACCCTCGGTTTTATTAACCGCTAAGATGACTGGACGTCCAGTCTTGCGCAAGAAATCCGCAATCACGCGATCCTGTGGTGCCATGCCTAAACGGCCGTCCACTAAAAAGATGATGATGTCAGACTCAGCAACAGCTTGTTTGGTTTGCTTGGCCATCTCAGCAACAATGCCGGTCTTGGCTACTGGCTCAAAACCACCAGTATCCACACAGATAAATGCCCGTTCACCAATGCGGCCTTTACCGTAGTGACGATCTCTTGTGAGGCCCGAGAAATCCGCTACTAAAGCATCGCGTGAACGCGTTAAGCGATTAAAGAGGGTGGACTTGCCGACGTTAGGACGACCGACGATGGTAATAACTGGATTCATTTTGGACTATACGCCGCTAGTTTTCCACCTTGAGATTGAATCAAGATGAGGCCGCCAACCGCAATCGGGGCGGCGGTAATGGGACTACTATCATGACGAATGCGTGCCAGCATTTCGCCATTCGCTTGTGAGAGTGCATGCACATAACCTTGTGCATCACCGACTAATAAGACCTTACCTACTGCCATGGGCTCACCTACATCCCTGAATGTCAGCTGAGTGTTTTCCCAAATTTGTGAGCCATCCTTAGTTGCAAAGGCCGTCACATAAGATTTTTCATTGGAAGAGAACACCATCTCCGGGCTTTGTGCAGTTCCTGTAAAGCTGGAGTAGTCTTTAAACCACAATAAATTTCCGGTGCGTGACTGACCACAACCTATACGGCCTTGATAAGAGACTGCGCAAATAATTTCACCTTCCATACTAGGCTTAGCAGTCACGTCATTTAAGCGCTCAATTTCAGAGAAGCCTTTAGGGAAAGAAATAGGGCTTTCCCAAACAAGACCTCCATTAGCAATGGCAATCATGCCAAAACGCCCACCAGCAAAGCCAGTCACAATCACTTCATTTGCAATCGCCAGCATGCCGTAACCCACTCGCAAAGATAAAGCAGACTGTTGGCGCTGATAGGTCCATTTACGGGTGCCCTTTTGTGCATCTAAACCAATGAAGCGGTTATCTAATGCACGAATAACGACGACACCGCCGGCTACTACTGGCTCAGATAACACTTCGCTACCTACGCTCACATTCCAGAGAGGCTTACCAGTATCGTCATAGGCATACACAGTGCCTTTAGTGGTAACTACCGCAGTCACGCGACCATCAGAGCCTGGGCCAATCGATAAGCGCTCTGGAACGGATGCTTCCCAGATTTTATTGCCGGTAAGCAAATCAATTTTGGCCAAATTGCCACGATGCGAGGCTGCATAGACCGCATCGCCAGCAACCGCAGGGTGAAAGTTAAACGTTTCCGATGACCCAATGCTAGTTGACCATACGGGAGCCAAATCAAATTGATTGGTAACGGGAGTTAACTCTGCAGGTTTGCGCACCCTTGAGCCACCTGAGCAGGCGCCAAGTAAGGCTATAGCAGATCCGATGATCAGGGCCGTTGTCGCTAACTTTGCAACCCGTTTCAATTCTAGTATCACTGAGCAACTCCCCCAACAGCATCTAGTTTCACTTTTAATAAGCGGCGCGCTTCTTCTGGAAATTCTTTTGCTTGGTTTAACTGTTTCCATGCAGCTTCATAACTTGCGCGTGCATCTGTAATTTTCTTCTGCGCTAAATACCAATCACCACGACGTTCTAACCAAAGAGCCTCAAACCCGCTAATCGGCTTCTCTTTCAAAATCGCATCTGCTTCAGCAAAATCTTTTTCTGCGCCCTGTTCGATTAATTGTGCGGTTAAGCGCAGTTTTGCCAACGCTAAGTAGCCATCATCGGCTGCATTCTGAGCAGCCCAACGCAAATAATCGATAGCTTTAGCCGCATCACCTGCATCAGATGCGATTTTGGCAGCGACTAAACTGGACATCGCTGCGTAAGGGGTGCGGGGAAATTGTTTTTGCAAATCATCAGCAGCCAGCAAGGTTTGATCTTTATCGCCTTTATTAATAGCAACAATCATCGTTTCGTATAACTGAGATGCAGATGCAGCTTGGCTGTTGCGCCACCATTGATAACCGCTATAAGCAGCATAAGCAAATAAAACCACTGTCGCGACCCCGGTGATGAGGTTACGATACTTTTGCCAAAATGCTTTCAGCTGATCTAATTGTTCTTGTTCTTCTAGGTCTAAAGGCATGTCAATCCAAGCTAATAAATACAGTACTTAAATAAGGAATTTTGAATAACAAGGGTAATTCTATTCTGTAGCGCCCACGATGGCATCAATTACCGCTTCTACAACGCCATCTAGGGGTACTGCCCGCTGTTCTCCACTGCTGCGAAGGTCTTTTAGCTGGGCCTCGTTCTTTGCCAACTCATCTGGACCAATAATGACGGCATAGGCCGCCCCACTGCTATCAGCCTTCTTCATTTGGGACTTAAAGCTGGCAGATTGTCCATCTGGAGGGCAAAACAAAATGGCGTCAATTCCAGCGCTACGCAAACGTTCCGCAATAATCATGGCGGCAGTGAGAGTTTCGCCACCTTGGTGCAATACAAAGGCGTCGCACGAAGCCAAAGGTTCTGGCAAGGTGCCTGAAACTTTCATAAGCTCTAAAACTCGTTCCATGCCCATGGCCCAGCCACAAGCGGGTGCCGCTTTACCACCCATGCGCTCGATCAAAGGATCATAACGACCACCTCCGGCGATCGTACCTTGAGCGCCCAACTCCTCGGTAATCCACTCAAACACAGTGAGGTTGTAATAATCCAGACCGCGTACTAAGCGCGGATTAATCTTGCAGGGAATATTGTTGGCTTTAAGCAATACTTGCACTGCTTCAAAGTGCTTGAGAGACTCTTCGCCCAAGAAATCCAATAACTTAGGAGCGTCTTCTATCAATTCTTGCATTGCCGGATTTTTAGAATCCAAAATACGCAAGGGGTTCGTGAGTAAGCGTCGCTGTGAATCTTCATCCAACTGAGAAACATTCTTCTCAAAGTAAGTGACTAAGGCAGTACGATGTTCTGCGCGTTCGTTAGCCTGACCTAAGGAATTAATCTCTAGACGCACGCCTTTCAGGCCCAATTCATCCCAGAGGCGCTGACCCATCAAAATAATCTCTGCATCAATATCGGGACCAGCAAAGCCTAAAGCCTCAATACCAAATTGGTGGAACTGGCGATAGCGACCGCGCTGTGGTCGCTCATGACGAAACATGGGACCGGTATACCAAAGGCGCTTAGGCCCTTCGTACAGTAAATTATTTTCAATCACAGAACGAACTAAGGCAGCGGTGCCTTCAGGACGCAGTGTCAATTGCTCGCCATTCAGGCGGTCTTCAAAGGAATACATCTCCTTTTCCACGATGTCGGTCACTTCACCAATACCCCGCTGGAATACTGCTGTTGCTTCAACAATTGGGGTGCGCAAGAATTCATATCCATAGGCACGCGTGAGATCACGCAAGACATGTTCAAGATGAGTCCACTGCGCAGCATCTGCAGGCAAGAGATCATTCATGCCGCGCACGCCATTGATCTTCTGTATCTTTTGTACTTTTACTGGATTGGTCTGATCAGTCATTTTTACTTGTCTATGTGTCTTATTGGTATTTCTTTTGTTTTTACTTTTTACTTTGGCGCGTAGTTCTGCTGAACATAGTCATCCACAATCACCTGAAAATCTTGTGCAATATTCTCGCCACGTAAGGTCTTCACTTTGACACCATCTACAAATACCGGAGCAGCTGGGGTCTCGCCCGTACCAGGTAATGAAATACCGATATTGGCATGCTTACTCTCGCCAGGGCCATTCACGATACAACCCATGACAGCGACATTCATATTCTCCACACCAGGATGGGTTTTCTTCCACAAGGGCATTTGCTGGCGCAAATAGGATTGAATATTGGCGGCCAATTCTTGGAAGGTGGTACTAGTGGTTCTGCCACAACCAGGGCAAGCAATCACCATGGGGGTGAAGTGACGTAAGCCCATGGTTTGTAATATCTCTTGGGCCACAATCACTTCATTCTCACGCGGTGCACCCGGGTCAGGCGTTAAAGAAACCCGAATCGTGTCACCGATACCCTCTTGCAATAAGATGCCCATAGCTGCAGTAGAGGAAACAATCCCTTTGCTGCCCATGCCTGCTTCGGTTAAACCCAAATGCAAGGGGTAATCAGAGCGACGAGAGAGATCACGATACACGGCGACTAAGTCTTGCACATTGCTGACTTTGCAAGACAGCACAATTTGATTGGGATTCATGCCGAACTCCACTGCTTTTTCTGCAGACTGCAAGGCCGACTGAATCAAGGCCTCAATCATGACTTCTTGCGCTGTTTTGGGTATAGCTAATGCGGCATTACTATCCATGATACTTGCCAAGAGATCTTGATCTAAGCTACCCCAATTCACACCAATCCGAATAGGCTTGTCATATTTGCAAGCCGCTTCGATCATCTGCGCAAATTGCGGATCGCGTTTTGCGCCCTTGCCTACATTACCGGGATTAATGCGGTACTTTGATAAAGCTTTAGCGCACTCGGGATAATCATTTAAAAGGGTATGACCGTTGTAATGAAAGTCACCAATCAGCGGAACCAAGATATCCATCTTGTCCAACTGCTCGCGGATATACGGTACCGCAGCCGCAGCAGCAGGCGTATCCACAGTAATGCGCACCATCTCAGAACCAGCACGAGCCAATTCCTTTACTTGAATGGCAGTGCCCATGGCATCAGCCGTATCTGTATTAGTCATAGACTGAACACGCACTGGGGCATCCCCACCAATCGTAATGATGTTGGTCTTCCAGGCAACAGTGGCCTGACGGGTGGCGCGCTTAGGCGTTGGGCCTAAAGGTAGTTTTGGGAGATTACTAGATGAATGACTCATTGGACTTGTTTTACTAAATCAGTCGTCTAATCTTTTGAGCCATTGCACGGGGTGTTCGGCTTGATACTCTTGCTCTTCTTCGTCTTCATCAACATCTTGAACATCTTCTTGTTGATGAAGATTAATTTGATTGTCATGCACGGCGCGCTCACGAACTCTGGTGCGATCAATCACATCACCTGCCAATTGTCCGCAGGCAGCAGCAATATCATCACCACGCGTTTTACGAATCGTAGCTACCATGCCTGCATTTAATAAAATATGAGAGAAGGCTTGAACCCGTTGTGGAGGTGAGCGCTTTAATCCAGATTCTGGGAATGGATTAAATGGAATCAGGTTGACTTTGCACTTAATGTTAGCCAATAAGCGAACCAATTCTTTTGCCTGCAGATCAGAATCATTCACACCATCGAGCATGCAATATTCAAAAGTTAAAAAATCCCTGGGGGCAAATGGTAAATACCGTTCGCATGCAGCCAGCAATTCCCTTAAGGGATATTTTTGATTGAGTGGCACTAACTGATCACGCAGTGCATCGTTCGGAGCATGCAATGACACTGCCAATGCCACTGGGCAATCTTGCGCCAAGCGATCAATCATGGGTACAACGCCTGAGGTAGATACGGTAACGCGTCGACGCGATAAACCATACGCCCTATCGTCCAACATCAAACGTAATGCAGTAACTACATTGTCGTAATTGAGTAAAGGCTCACCCATACCCATCAACACCACATTGGAAATCACGCGACCGGTATGCTCCCAGCCCGGCGTTGGGTACTTCTCAATGCGCCGAACGGCAAGAGGGTCATTTCGCAGCGTGTGTTCAGCAAACCACAATTGACCAATGATTTCACCAGCGGTGAGGTTTCGTGAGAAGCCTTGATGTCCCGTTGAGCAAAAACGACAGTTCACCGCACAGCCCGCTTGCGAAGATATACATAAAGTGCCACGGTCATCTTCGGGAATGAAAACAGATTCTACGGCGTTACCAGCACCAACGTCTAGCAACCACTTGCGGGTGCCATCATTAGCGTACTCATCTTTCAATACGGGAAGTGAAACCACCTCTGCTTTATCTAACAAAGTCGCTCGAAAGCTTTTTGCTAGATCACTCATGTCATTGATATTAGATACACCGCGTTGGTGTATCCACTGCAAGAGTTGCTTAGCCCTAAAGGGCTTTTCGTTCAACCCCGCGACATATGCCGCCATTTGGTCGGCATCAAAATCTAAGAGATTTACGCGCGGGGAGGTCAATGCGCCTACTTATGGTTTAAATAGGTTTTGTAAATTAACGATTGAAAACATTCATGCCAGGGAAGAAGAAACCCACTTCCACAGCAGCTGTTTCAGGAGCGTCTGAGCCATGTACAGCATTTGCATCGATGCTATCAGCGAAATCAGCACGAATAGTGCCAGCGTCTGCCTTCTTAGGATCGGTAGCACCCATTAAGTCACGGTTCTTAGCAATAGCGCCTTCGCCTTGCAATACTTGAATCATCACAGGGCCAGAAATCATGAAGCTCACCAAATCTTTAAAGAAAGGACGGGCTGCGTGCACTGCATAGAACTGTTCTGCTTCAGATTGGGAAAGGTGTGCCATTCTAGAAGCAACAATCTTCAAACCAGCGGATTCAAAACGGTCATAAATTTTGCCGATAACGTTTTTTGCTACAGCATCAGGTTTGATAATAGAAAGGGTGCGTTCAATAGCCATGCAAAACTCCAGTAGTAATTTCAAAATGATTGGTTGAAATAGCCGCCTACAAGACCTTGGGAAAACCTCTTCCTAAACTCTTACAGCTCACTATGTATTCAACGACCCCCGAATTATACATTGCCTGACCGTATTAACCCTAGGCAAAGTAGTGCTAAGCCATTGAATTTACAGGGCATAACCCTTCGTCTTGTAGTCTTTTTGCCCATATTTTGCGATGCCTCTTGAAATTCACCTATTTTGTCTATACTTACTCTCAACAGCCCTTTGTGGGCTCTTGTAATAACTATAGAAAAAGGAGTCAATATGAGTGATCTCAACTCTTACGGCTTTGGGCAGTCAAGCTCGATTAGTACAGTACAGATACGCAACCGCGTACTACGCAATACCTACGCCCTATTGGCGCTCTCAATGGTCCCTACTGTCATTGGCGCATGGCTTGGCGTTGCCTTTGGCCTAAATTTCATGGCAAGCAACCCATTCATGGGCTTCATTGTCTTTATGGCAATTGCTTTTGGTTTCTTCTGGGCGATTGAGAAAAACAAAGAGACCGGCTTAGGCGTTCTATTGCTTTTAGGCTTTACCTTCTTCATGGGCATCATGATGTCCGGCTTGGTAGGCTACACCCTCAATAGCTATAGCAACGGCGCTACCTTAATCATGTTGGCCTTCGGCGGCACTGGCGCCATTTTTGCAGTAATGGCAACAATTGCTACTGTTAGCAAAAGTGATTTTTCTGGCATGGGCAAATGGTTGATGGTCGGCGTATTGCTCTTGATCGTCGCATCTTTGGCCAATATCTGGTTGCAGTTACCTGCCTTGATGTTGACCGTCATGGTCCTGGCGATTGCAATTTTCTCCGCCTTCATCTTGGTTGATGTACAGCGCATCATCAATGGTGGCGAGACCAACTACATCATGGCTACTTTGGCTATTTACTTAGATGTATATAACGTCTTTACTAACCTACTGGCATTACTTGGTATTGTGGGCGGTAATCGCGACTAAGCATCAAGAAGTTAGCAATTAAGTAGTGAATAAAAGGCGCCTTTGGCGCCTTTTTCCTTGCTGGAGCTGGGCCAATCTTAACTTGCTACCCTTACTTACCTGCAGTCAAATCATCGCACCAAGCATAGTAAGAATTGATCCATTGGCTAAATGCGCCTTCGCGCACTCGCCCAGAACCACAACCCACCAATTTATTACCGCTGATGCTGTAGTTTCCAGCGCCACCCTGGTAGGCGACCTGCATCATCTTGCCATCTGCAGAAATAGTGCCAATCTCAAACGCTTGATAACTCGCGTTTTTGTATATGAATTCCACATGCTGCCCCTCTTGCTTTATGACAGTTACTGTCGCGGGTACATTTTGGGTTTGGGTCTTTGGATTCTTCTTTGACGCATTCATCGACGTTTCTACAGTGTTGCCAGAGTAGACTTTGGCTAATGTAGGAATACTTTGTGCACTCGCAGAGAAATACATACCAAGACCTAGTGCAAGGCCAATCAATAGTTTCATGAGATACCCGTTGTTTGAAATTAAAAGAAATGAGACTTCTTTTTATCACACTACAGTAGGCACTTCATTTTGCTGTGACCGCTAAAGCATGCTGTTATAAAAGGCGCCTTTTATAACAGCGATGTCGCTTCCCCATTACACCTGGGCAACAAACATATCCACGGCAAAGGCAACAGCAAAGAGTATCAACATGATCGATACAGTATCAGTGGTTCCCATTTTCAGCTCCTCATTCTTAAATTGAAGAAAGTGCGGTATTTGTTGCATCGCACAAGTTCAATCTACTCTTCATTCACAATCGTTTATTGAGGTATTGCACTGAAAAATATACTTATGCACCAAAATAATGCATATTGCCCATTGATTTGAGGGCTTTAGAGGCGATCGAAGACGGCTATTGATTCCACGTGGGAGGTGTGTGGGAACATATTGACGATCCCGGCACTCTTGAGTACGTAGCCAGCGTGATGACACAAAATTTCCGTGTCGCGGGCTAAGGTTTTGGGGTTGCAAGAGACGTACACAATACGCTGTGGCAAGAGATCGCTATTGCTTAAGCGTAGCTCTGCGAGGGCTTTACAGATCTCCATGGCGCCTTCACGTGGTGGATCCATTAGCCAGCGCTCTGCTTTGCCCCACGAGGACACAGTCTCCGTGCTTACTTCAAACAAATTACTCTGCATAAAGCTTGCTTTATGGGCCAAGCCATTGTGCTGTGCGTTATCGTTTGCTCTCGTAGTCAGGCTAGCTAATCCCTCAATACCTAAGACACTAGTAGATTGCCTTGCTAAGGGTAAGGTGAAGTTACCAATGCCACAAAATAAATCAAGCACTCGATCGGAGGACTTTACCTCTAGCAAGCTCAGCGCCCTGCTAACGAGAGTGCGATTCATTAGATGATTAACTTGCGTAAAGTCGGCCGGCTTGAATGGCATCTCAATTTCAAACTCAGGTAGGCGATAACGAAGATGGCCGGTTTCTGGGTAAAACGGTGCAACGGTGTCGATGCCTTTGGGTTGCAACCAAATCCAGACTTGATGCTGATCAGCAAAGTCTTTTAATAATTGTTCATCTTGGGGGTTGAGGGGCTTGAGATGTCTAAAAACTAAAGCCGTTACTGGCTTGGCTTTTTTGGGATCTTCAGAGCCCGGCTCCTCAGCCTCTCCTACAGCCAATTCAATTTGCGGTACGAAGTCAACAATGGATAAACCCATGACTAGCCTGCGTAGTTCAGGCAAGAGATCGGAAACATGTTTTGGCAAGATCTCACAAGAGGTCATATCTGCTACATAGCCACTCTTGGTCTCATGAAATCCGACTAAGACCGTCCCTTTTTTAATCGAGCGATTGACTACACTAAAGCGCGCGCGATGACGATACTCCCAGGCGGGGCCACCCATCGGCCGCAGAATTTCTTCGGGAGCTATTTTGGCAATGTGTTTTAAGTCATCTTCTAGCACACGTTGCTTCATGGCAATCTGCGCACGAATATCTAAGTGTTGCATAGAGCAGCCACCACAGATTCCAAAAAATGGGCACTGTGGTAGAGAACGAAAGACTGCTGGCTTAATGACTTGAAGTACTTTCGCTTTATTAAAGCGCGCTCTTTCTCGAGTGACGGTGTAAGTGACTAGCTCCGAGGGTAATGCGCCTTTAATGAAAAGCACTTTGCCACTCTGCCCTTGCTCGGTTTCTTGTTCATCGGGAGCTAAGCGGGCAATACCTTGAGCCTCTAGATCAAGTGACTCTACCCAAACTGCTGAATGGATTGCGCTATGAACCGCTTCAGGCATCCGGCGCAAATCCTGCAAGATATTCTTGCCACTGCGCGCCATTAGGCTCTTGAGCTGCTTTTTCGAGATAGGCTTTCACAAAGATAATTTCTTCTTGGTATTCCGCCAATGAGAAACCACCGCGTAGCAGTTGAAAGCGGCAATACATTAGATAAGTATTGACCACATCGGTTTCGCAATAGCGTCGAATATCGTTGATCTTGCCAGCTTGATAGGCGGGCCATACTTGGCTGCCATCCATACCCATCTTGCCTGGAAAGCCACATAACTTTGCAAGACCATCTAAAGGGGCATTCGCTCGACCGTTAAATTTAGCCAAGAGATCCATCATATCCAAATGGCGCATGTGGTAGCGGCTGATGTAGTTATTCCACTTGAACTCACGACTATCGTTTTCCTGACTCTCACCCATCTCCCAATAACGCGGTGCCTGCACATGATTTGCTAATGCACGGTAATGCAGTACGGGCAAATCAAAGCCGCTGCCATTCCAAGAAACCAATTGGGGGGTGTACTTCTCTACCAGATCAAAGAAGGTCTGTATCAGCACCTTCTCATCATCCTCTGGAGTACCCAGTGTTCCCACTTTAATTTGAGGGGTGCCCTCTTTGCTTGTTCTGCGAATAACACAAGAGATGGCGCAAATTTTTTGGAGATAGAGGGGTAAAAATTCACTGCCGGTTTTATCCAAGCGATCAGCCATAACTTTTGCCGCAACCTCTACATCCGTCA
>CAIKGX010000254.1 GCA_903827075.1 uncultured beta proteobacterium
ATTGAATATTTTTATGGGCTCGTGCCTTATCAAGCAGTACCTCATGAATCGCTTTACCTGTAGCATCAGCAGCGTGCGCGATCCGGCGGTGGCTGTGACCACCCTCGCGAGTCAAATGCAAACCCATTGGCCCAGTTTCATCTGGGGTAAATGGCACGCCTTGGTCTACCAGCCAACGTATCGCATCAGCACTTTCTTCAGCGATGTAGCGTGCAGTAGCCTCGACCACTAAACCAGCGCCAGCATCTAAGGTATCCGCTACATGAGAATCAATGCTGTCATGCTCTTTATCCACCACACCGACAATGCCGCCTTGAGCCCAAGAAGTGGCTCCTTCGCCCAGCGCTCTTTTGGCCATCACAATCACCGGCTGAGTTTGGGCCATATGCAGAGCTACTGTTAGGCCAGCAAGGCCCGCTCCAATAATGAGTACAGGTAATTCTGCTGTTGTGTCAGCTTGTGGATTTGAAGGTTTTGAACTAGCCATGGAGGGTTCATTCTAAAGGGCAATGAAGAATCCAGGTACTTTGGGCTTTAGGTAAGCCTAGATAGAGGCATAAAAGGAGGGGATTACATTGAAGCGCAATCCATCATGACAAAAGTAAAACCCCCACAAGAGTGCGGTTTTACTGGCCTTTGTTCCTTAAGAACTTGCTACAAGCTTCTGCCTCTGGGGATCATTGGTGCCATATCCCACTACAGTAGCTACTTGACCGCCTTTACTAAGTTTGACTGCGCAGTACTTAAACTCAGGAATCTTTCCAAAGGGGTCTAAGGCGGCGTTGGTGATTAGGTTGGCTGCTGCTTCATAGTAGGCAAACGGAATGAAGATCACGCCACGCGGAGTGCCATCGTCTCTACGCACATGTATTCCCACCTCACCTCGACGAGATTGAACGGTAATCACATCACCAGCACTCACGCCTAATTGGGTCATATCCTCTCCATGCATGGAGACTGTAGCCATCGGCTCAATTGCATCTAAGACTGTCGCACGACGCGTCATGCTGCCGGTATGCCAATGCTCTAACTGGCGCCCCGTTATCAATACGAATGGATAGTCTGCATCAGGTCGCTCATTGGCGGGAATAATATCGGCTGGCACCAGCTTGACTTTGCCATCAATGGTGGCAAAGTGATCATCAAACACAATCGGGCGACCAGGATCTTCTTCAGAAAGGCATGGATAGGTTACGCTAGATTCTTTTTCAAGACGCTCCCATGTAATACCTTTAATAGCAGCGTGCATAGCAAGACGCATTTCGTCATATACCTCTGCCACCCCATCATCAGGTCCTTGATAGTTCCAATGCAGACCCATGTGCTTGGCGATCTGCTGAATAATCCACAAGTCAGGCTTAGCATCACCTGGAGGATTCACTGCTTTCTTACCCATCTGTACCATACGGTCTGTATTGCTTGCCGTACCCACCTTCTCTGGCCAAGCGCTAGCTGGCAAAACCACATCAGCTAAAAGCGCTGTTTCTGTCATGAAGATATCTTGTACGACTAAGTGCTCTAAGGATGCGAGGGCATGACGAGCATGATTTAAATCCGGATCACTCATAGCGGGGTTTTCACCCTCAATATACATGCCGCGAATCTTATCTGGATCCGTGTCTGGCGCAGTGATCTTATGCATGATCTCAACAACCGTATAACCAGGTTTCTTATCGAGCTTGGTATCCCAAAAGTTTTCAAACCAAGCATGGGCAGCATCATGGTCAACCCGCTGATAGTTTGGGAACATCATCGGGATTAAACCTGCATCACTCGCGCCTTGCACGTTGTTCTGACCGCGCAATGGGTGCAGACCTGAACCGGGTTTACCAATTTGACCCGTAATACTCACCAGAGCAATTAAGCAGCGCGCATTATCAGTGCCATGAACGTGCTGGCTCACACCCATGCCCCACAAAATCATGGCTGACTTTGTCGTGGCAAATTCTCGGGCGACCTCACGCAAAGTTTCGGCAGGTATTCCGCAAAGGGGTGCCATTGTTTCAGGGCTATAGCCTTTGATATTTTCTTTGAGCGCCTCAAAGTTATTAGAGCGGTCTCTAATAAAATCTTTATCTACCAGCCCCTCTTCAATAATCGTATAAATCATCGCATTGAGCATGGCCACATCAGTGTCTGGCTTGAACTGCATCGTACGCCACGCATGCTTGCTGATATCTGTCAAACGAGGATCACACAATACAATTTTGGCGCCACGCTTAGCCGCATTCTTAAACCAAGTAGCAGCTACTGGATGATTTGCAGTGGGGTTTGATCCAATCAACATGATGAGGCTGGAGTGCTCTACATCATTAACCTGATTACTCACCGCACCAGAGCCGACACCTTCTAAGAGCGCAGCAACAGAAGATGCATGGCAAAGACGAGTGCAGTGGTCCACGTTATTACTACCAAAGCCGATACGTACTAACTTTTGGAAAAGGTATGCCTCTTCATTACTGCCTTTAGCAGATCCAAAGCCTGCCAATACCTTATTGCCGTACTGATCTTTGAGTTTCTTCAAGCCACCACCAGCCGCATCCAAAGCTTCTTCCCAAGTTGCTTCTCGGAAGATGCTCGTCCAATCTTCGGGGTTTTGGGTGGTAGTTTCATCTTTAGGAACGCCAGCTATCCGAATCAATGGTTTAGTTAAGCGCTGTGGACTGTGAATGTAATCCATCCCAAAACGGCCCTTGACACATAGACGGTTGTGATTAGCGGGGCCGTCGCGCCCTTCTACACTCACAATTTTTTCATCTTTGACGTTGTAAGTAATTTGGCAACCAACGCCACAGAATGGACAGACTGAATCCACCTTACGATCCACTGTTTGCGAACCAATCAAGCCCTTGGGCATTAAGGCGCCAGTTGGGCAGGCCTGCACACACTCACCGCATGCAACACAGGTGCTATCACCCATGGGATCATTA
>CAIKGX010000255.1 GCA_903827075.1 uncultured beta proteobacterium
AAAAGCTAAAGGGATTAAGCCCGGTGCAGTACCGAACTCAATCCCTTCTGGTAACCTAATTAAACTGTCCAACTTTTGTGGGTCAGTTCAATGAGAGGCCTTTTCATCACAAAGATCAGATTCTCGGGCTTAGATTAGGAGCCCAATAAGGTGCGACGCATCGCATCTAAACAAATACTCATTAAGCTAGCTGGGAAAATACCCAAGGCCAATACAAAGATCGCATTCAAGCTCAAAATACCTCTGGCAAAACCAGAGCCACTCGGCTGCACTTCATGGCCCGCTTTAGGTTCATCAAAATACATCACCTTAACTACCCTTAAATAGTAGAAGGCGCCAATCAAAGAAGCTATCACGGCAATGATGGCAATAAAGGTATGCTCAGCATCAACCAAGGCTTCTAATACGCCCAGCTTGGCAGCAAAACCAACCGTTGGCGGAATACCAGCCAATGAGAACATCATCACTAGGCCAATAAAGGCATACCAAGGATGGGTCTTATTTAAACCTTTCAGATCTTCTATGGTCTCGCAATCATGGCCCTTACGCGAGAGCACCATCAGCAATCCGAAGCTACCTAATGTGGTCAATACATAAGTAATTGCATAAAACATAGATGCACTGAAAGCATGATCATCAAACACTGACAACATACCTAGCAGTACAAAACCCATTTGCGCAATGGCTGAATAGGCCAACATGCGCTTCAGATTGGTTTGGGCAATCGCGGTAATATTACCAATCACTAAAGATAGGACGGCCAACAAAATCAGCATTGGCTGCCAATCGCCCAAGAGAGGCAACAAGGTATTAACCAATAGACGGAACAGTAACGCAAAAGCCGCCAACTTAGGTGCTGCCGCAATCATCAAAGTAACGGCAGTTGGCGCACCTTGATATACATCAGGCACCCACATGTGGAACGGCACTACACCTAATTTAAATGCCAGTCCTGCAACAATAAATACCAAGCCAAAGGCCATCACCAAGTGATTCACTCGTGGGTCAGCAACGGTTCTAAAGATTTCTAATAAATCCAATGAGCCTGTGACGCCGTACAACATAGACATGCCATAAAGTAGGAAACCTGAAGCCAAAGCACCCAAGACAAAATACTTAATAGCCGCTTCAACACTCTTTTCATTGTTATGACGCATTGCTACTAAAGCATACATCGGCAAAGCCATCAGCTCTAAACCTAAATACAAAGTCAATAAATTCGCTCCAGAGATCAGCACCATTTGACCTAGTAAAGCTAATAACACTAATACGATAAAGTCTGGGCGGAACATCGAGCGATCAGTCAGATATTGCTTTGAATAAACCAAGCTAATCAACACAGCACCGCAAGAGCAGGCTTTAAGCAGATTGGAGAATGGGTCAGACTGAAACAAACCATTCAGAGCCACTATGGAAACATCCCCCATGCGACCGATAAAGGCAAAAATCAAATACACCAATAAGATAATGGAGAAGAAGTAAACAAATCCAACGCCACGAGGGGTGTGGAAAATATCTTGCTCTACACCAGGTGTCGATACGCGACGCTCAGGTACATAAACGCTCGCCACCAATAACAAACAGGTGACGACAAGTAAAACGAGTTCCGGCAGGATGGCGTATAGGTCGAATGCTTGCATTAGCTTTTACTCAGAGTTTGCTGACAGCAACGTGCTGCAACAGATTAATCACGGCTGGATGAATGATGTCAGTAAAGGGTTTTGGATAAACGCCCATACCGATGACGCAGATGGACAATACTGCCATCATGAAATACTCGCGACCATTAAGGTCTTTTAATTCTTCTACATGTTCATTAGTAATGGCGCCAAAGAATACGCGCTTGACCATCCACAAGGAATAAGCAGCGCCCAGAATCAAAGCCGTAGCAGCTAAAACACCGATCATAAAATCGTAATCGACTGCAGCCAAAATGACCATGAATTCACCCACGAAACCAGAGGTAGCCGGTAGGCCACAGTTTGCCATCGCCATTAATACTGCAAAGGCAGTAAATGCAGGCATACGATGAACGACACCACCGTAATCAGCGATTTGACGGGTATGCATACGGTCGTAGAGTACGCCAATAGAAAGGAACATTGCGCCAGCAACAAAGCCGTGTGAAATCATCTGCACAATGCCGCCCTCAATGCCTAGGGGACTAAAAATAAAGAAGCCCAGAGTCACAAAACCCATATGGGCTACTGAGGAGTAAGCCACGAGTTTCTTCATGTCTTTTTGGACCAAAGCCACTGCACCGACATAGATCACGGCAACTAAAGATAGGAAGATCACAAATGGGCCAAGGTATTGACTGGCATCTGGAGCGATAGGCAAAGAGAATCTTAAGAAACCATATGCGCCAAGTTTGAGCATAATGGCCGCCAACACGACTGAGCCCCCAGTAGGTGCCTCAACGTGAACATCAGGCAACCAAGTATGCAATGGCCACATCGGCACCTTCACAGCAAAAGCCATAAAGAAGGCAAAGAACAGCAGAATTTGCTCAACGATATCTAAGCGAGCATTATGCCAAGCCAAGATGTCAAACGTATTAGTTACGTTATAGAGATAAAGCATTGCAACTAAGGTCAGCAAGGAGCCAAGCAAGGTGTACAAGAAAAACTTGAATGCTGCGTAGATACGGTTATGACCGCCCCATACGCCGATGATGATGTACATCGGAATCAAAGTCGCTTCGAAGAATACATAGAACAGCAAGGCATCTAGGGCTGCAAATACCCCAATCATCAATCCCGAAAGGATCATGAAGGAAGCCATGTATTGAGATACCTTGGTAGTAATAGACTCCCAAGAAGCTACCACCACAAAAATATTGATAAATGCTGTTAAAACAATAAACCAAACTGAAATGCCATCAACGCCTAAGTGGTAATTAATATCGTAGCGAGGAATCCAGCTCATCTTCTCTACGAACTGCATACCAGGGTTAGCAATATCAAACTGAATCACTAATGGCAAAGTGGCAATGAATCCAAGAACTGCACCAATGAGCGCTAGCCAGCGAACTCCAGCAGTAGGCTTCTCAGACCCATAAAACAAAATGATGAGTCCGAAGAAAATCGGGATCCAGATGGCGAATGAAAGAATCATAATGGCTACTTAAGTAACAAAGGCCTAGCGAACAAAAGGCAGGTAAGCGTACAAAACCCAAGCTAACAATACCGCTAAGCCCGCAATCATTGCGAAGGCATAGTGATAGAGATAACCGGATTGCAAATGACGGATCACGCCAGCAAAGCGCCCTACCGAGTAGGCACTACCGTTAACAATAAATCCATCGATGATTTTTTGATCGCCACGATGCCATAAGACACCGCCGATCCACAGCAAGCCCTTAGCAAAAACGGCTTGGTTTAAGTCATCCAGATAGTATTTGTTATCCAAAAGCTTCTTGAGTGGTGCCAGCGCTTGAGCAACTACGCCTGGTAACTTTGGTGCCCAGAGGTAACCAATGGCGGCAGTCAGTACTCCAAGAATCACCAAAAGCAATACAGGCGATGTCAATGAATGTATTGCCATTGCTACGGGGCCATGGAACTCTTCTGCGAGCTCTTTCATAGCAGGATGCTTGCCAATATCGACAAAGATAGAGTCGCCGAAGAAGGTGCCAAATAACATCGGTGTAATGGTGTAAAAACCAATAATCACTGATGGAATCGCCAATAAGATCAAAGGTAAGGTCACCACAAATGGAGACTCATGCGGCTTTTGACCTGGAGCCAAACCGTGATGTGCGTGATCGTCACCCTCCTCTGCATGATCATGGTGGTCATGTGCATGTGCATCAGCATGACCCCAACGCGCTTTGCCATGGAATACATAAAAATACAGGCGGAATGAATATAAGGCGGTGACAAATACACTCGCCATCACTGCGAAGTAGGCAAAGCCTGATCCAGGGATATGACTAGCTGCTACCGCTTCAATAATGGAGTCTTTAGAGTAAAAACCGGAGAAAAATGGTGTTCCAATTAATGCGAGGTTGCCTAGTAACATCATGAGGCATGTGAGTGGCATGTATTTCCAGAGGCCGCCCATCTTACGCATATCTTGCTCATGGTGCATGCCTAAAATCACACTACCTGCCGCAAGGAATAGGAGGGCTTTAAAGAAGGCATGGGTCATCAAGTGAAAGATAGCCACTGGGTAAGCGGAAACACCCAAAGCAACGGTCATGTAACCCAACTGGGAAAGTGTTGAATAAGCTACTACACGTTTGATATCGTTTTGCACGATACCCAAGAAACCCATAAAGAGCGCTGTGATTGAACCAATGACCAAAATAAAGCTCAATGCCACATCAGACAATTCAAATAATGGTGACATGCGTGCCACCATGAAGATGCCAGCAGTAACCATTGTTGCCGCATGAATCAAGGCGGAAATGGGAGTTGGGCCTTCCATGGAATCTGGCAACCAAACATGCAATGGAAACTGGGCCGATTTACCCATCGCGCCAATGAAGAGACAGATACAGGCAACCGTTAATAAATTCCAGCTAGTTCCTGGCAATGTTTGCGCAGCCAAAGCACTGTTTTGTGAAAAGATCACGTCATAGTTCATGGAACCAGTGCTGGCCAGCAATAGACCAATACCTAAGATAAAACCAAAGTCACCAATGCGGTTAACTAAAAAGGCCTTCATATTGGCAAACACGGCTGATTGGCGCTCGAAATAGAAACCAATCAACAAATATGACACCACACCCACCGCTTCCCAACCAAAGAAGAGCTGCAAGAGGTTATTACTCATCACCAACATCAACATCGCAAATGTAAAGAGTGAGATATAGGAGAAGAAGCGGTTATAGCCCTCCTCGCCTTTCATATAACCGATAGTGTAAATATGCACCATCAAGGAAACAAAGGTCACCACACACATCATGGTGGCGGTCAATGGGTCAATCAAAAAACCAATATCTAGGTTAAGTTCGCCCAACTGCATCCAGCGATACACGGTACCGTTGAAATAGAAGCCATCCATTACTTGCACTAATACAAAGCAAGAAAGCACAAAGGCAATCATCACACCAAGAATGGTGACAAATTGACATGCACCATGGCCAATGCGATTGCCGCCTAGCTTAGTGCCAAACAAACCAGCAATCACAGAGCCAAATAATGGCGCCAGCGGAATTGCGCAAAGAACAGGAAGAGTTAAGGTCAATTGCATGACTAGCCTTTTAGGTGGTCAAGGTCTTCAGCATTAATGGTGTCCACCTTACGGAAGAGCACAACCAAAATTGCCAAACCGATAGCCGCTTCTGCAGCTGCCACAGTCAAAATAAAGAATACGAATACTTGACCGGCCATATCACCCAAGTAATGGGAGAAGGCCACAAAGTTCATGTTCACCGAGAGCAGCATTAATTCAATTGCCATTAAAAGCACAATCACGTTCTTACGATTCAAGAAGATACCAACGACGCTTGTCGCAAATAAAATGGCACCAAGTACCAAGTAGTGAGCTAGGGTAATGTTCATTTCTTCTCCGCTCTAGCATCTTGCTTTGCAGCCATATCCGAACCCATCTTCACGATACGCATACGATCAGTGGGATTGACGTTAACTTGGTCGGCAATATTTTGCGATTTGGAGTCTTTACGATTACGCAGTGTTAATGCCACAGCAGCAATAATCGCCACCAACAAAATGACGCCAGCGACTTCAAATGCGTAAACATAATCAACAAAAATTAACATGCCCAATGCATGGGTATTACTTGTTGTCAATTCTTCGAGCATGGGTTGGACTGGTGCAGATGTACCAATAAAGCTGCGGATAAGCACAATCGATAATTCGAGAACAATCACAGCACCCATTAAGAAGGCCACTGGTAAGAATTTTTTATAGTCGCGACGTAAATGCTCAATATCGAGATCCAACATCATGACAACGAATAGGAAGAGGACCATTACTGCGCCAACGTAAACCAGAATCAAAGCCAAGCTAAGAAACTCCGCCTTGAGCAACATCCATAAACCAGAGGCACAGAAGAAAGCAAGCACTAAAAACAGAGCGGCATGAACCGGGTTGCGGGCAGTAACCACGCGCAGAGCAGAAATGACCAGAAGGCCTGCAAAGGCATAAAAGAAAACTGCAAACAGAGTGGATGGATTAAATGTCATATATATTTGCGCTCTTTTCGATTAACGATAAGGTGCATCAGCAGCACGGTTAGCGGCAATATCTTTTTCATACTTATCGCCTACAGCTAAGAGCATTTCTTTAGTGAAATACAAATCGCCACGTTTATCACCAAAGTACTCAAAAATATTGGTTTCAACGATGGCGTCGACTGGGCAAGCCTCCTCGCAGAAGCCACAGAAGATGCACTTGGTTAAATCGATGTCATAACGACTTGTGCGACGAGTGCCGTCATCACGTTCTGCAGTCTCAATAGTGATGGCATAGGCTGGACATACTGCTTCACAGAGTTTGCAACCAATACAGCGCTCTTCCCCATTTTCATAGCGGCGCAATGCATGCAAACCACGGAAACGGGGTGACTGAGGCGTTCTCTCTTCAGGATACTGAATCGTAATTTTTGGCTTAAAGAGATAGCGACCGGTAATGGACATACCGACCAAAATATCTTTGAGCATCAAGCTATCGAGGAATTGGGAAATTTTCTTAAACATGATTGATCAACTTATTTCAAAATATTCCATGGAGATACCACCCACGCGCCGACAACGACCACCCAAAATACCGAGATGGGAATGAATATCTTCCAACCCAAACGCATGATTTGGTCATAGCGATAACGTGGCAATGTAGCGCGCAACCAAATAACACAGGATAAGAGGAAGAAGGTCTTGGCAAACAGCCAGAAGAATCCAGGGATGTCACGCAAGATAGGTAAATCCACAATGGGCAACCAACCACCTAAGAACATCGTAGATGCCAAAGCAGCAATCATGATCATATTGGCGTATTCAGCCAAGAAGAACATAGCAAAGGCCATACCAGAGTACTCAACCATGTGACCAGCAACAATTTCAGACTCACCCTCAACAACGTCAAATGGATGACGATTGGTTTCAGCTACGCCAGAGATAAAGTAAATCAAAAACATTGGCAATAGTGGCAACCAGTTCCAGGAGAGGAAGTTCAAACCAATGCTGGCAAAGTAGCCTTGCTCTTGCGAAGCAACGATGGAACTCAAATTCAAGGAGCCAGAAGTCAGAAGTACGGTAACCAGAGCAAAGCCCATCGCAATCTCATAAGAGATCATTTGTGCTGAAGCGCGCATTGCACCCAGGAATGGGTATTTAGAGTTAGAAGACCAGCCAGCCAGAATCACGCCATATACACCAATCGATGAAATGGCCATTACGTACAGCAATCCCGCATTCACATCAGCCAATACCATTTTCGCCTGGAATGGAATTACCGCCCAAGCAGCAAATGCAGGCATGATCACCATCACTGGTGCAATGAAATAGAGAACGATGCTCGCTTTTGCAGGAGAAATCACTTCCTTCAATAGCAACTTCAATGCATCTGCAATCGGTTGCAGCAGACCTAATGGGCCAACTCGGTTTGGTCCAAGGCGGATATGCATCCAGCCAATGAGCTTTCTTTCCCAAAGGGTGAGGTAAGCAACTGCGCCAAACATCGGCAAGACAATAATGACGATACGCACTAAAGCCCAAACGAGCGGCCATAGGGAGCCAAAAATAGCTTCGCCTTGAGTGGTAATGAGGTTCAAGAAATTATCCATCTCGTCCCTTACGCCTTGCTAACTGTTACGGGCCCAAACATCGGACCTAATTTGGAACTGGCCAATGTGCCTGCAGAAATACGCACGGCACCTGGAGCTAAATTGATTTCTAGTGTTGCTGTCATTTCTACAGATTGAGCATCCTGAGTCACGTGTACTACATCACCCTCTTTTAGGCCCAAGTCATTAAAGAGCGCTTGACCTAATCCGACTTGATTGCCACGCCTTGCATCACGAGTCAGCTGCAGCGCTGGTGAACGACGCACAATTTGATCTCCGCCATAAATCGCCACATCGGATAAGCGCTCAAGACCAAGCAAAGGAGCTACGCTACCATTTGCTAATCCAGTGACGCCAGCTTTATTACTTAATAAAGTGCAGTAGTTTTCGGGTAAGGCTTCACCAAGGACTTCTTCAGGCTGATTAAACAAAAAGCCATCCAAGCCAAGGAGTCCACCTAATACGCGCAATACCTTCCATGCTGGACGTGAATCACCCAATGGTTTCACAGATGGCTGTATCGTTTGAGCTCTACCTTCTGCATTGACAAAAGTAGCGACTGTTTCTGAGTAGGTAGAGATTGGCAGAATCACATCTGCCACCGCCAAGATATCTGCACTCTGATAAGCACTCAAAGCAATTACGGTATTTGCTTTTGCTAAAGCAGCGCGAGCTTGTACTGGGTTAGGTAAATCAGCATCTGGTTCTACATTCATCAAGATGACAGCGCGGCGATCACCCGAAAGGACTGATTCAACACCGGCACCATTAGCCTTTACTAAGCTAGCACCGACAGCATTTCCACCCACCGGCAAGAAACCGAAGGTAGCACCGGTTTGCTCAGCAATAAACTGCGCTAATACCGTTAAGTCAGAACTGTGTGGATGAGCAATCGCAGCAGAACCTAAGAGTACTGCGCCAGTAGACCCAGACAGCAGGCTATCTGCAATAGCCTGAGCCGAGCTAGACACTGGTAAGTTAAAAGTACCCGCAGGAACGCTCACTGATTTTGCTTTTGCAACAGCCAAAACTACTTCGCTTAAGGCATTTAACCAAGCACTTGGAGCGGCTGAAATATTTGCGGCAGTTGGAATGAGCCAGTCATCACCGCCTGCATCGATACGCAGTACCTGTAATCCACGTTTACTAGCGATACGTAGACGTGCAGCAATCAATGGCTGCTCTTTGCGCAAGAAGCTACCAATCAACAAAGCGCGATCCAACTCGCTTAATTTGGCAATCGGCATACCTAGCCATGGGGCTGAAGGCGCATCAGTAACATCAATTTGACGTAAACGGGTTTCAAGCTGGGATGAGCCTAAACCACGAATCACTTTTTGCAAGAGGTGTAATTCTTCGGTACTAGAGATCGGATGGGCTAGAGCACCAATCGCCTCTGGGCCATTTTCAGCTGCAATAGTTTTCAGTGAACGTGCAACATAATCCATTGCGGATTCCCAGTCGGTCTCTAACCATTGGCCGCCCTGCTTCACCATTGGTGAAGTCACGCGATCTGCACTATTTAAACCTTCATAAGCGAAACGATCGCGGTCACTAATCCAGCATTCGTTAATCGCTTCATTTTCTAAAGCAACGACACGCATCACTTTATTGGCTTTAGTTTGGACCGTAGTGTTTGCACCTAAGCTGTCATGAGGACTCACTGAACGCTTACGACCCAACTCCCAAGTACGCGCTGCGTAGCGGAAAGGCTTGCTAGTCAACGCACCCACTGGGCATAAGTCAATCATGTTTCCAGATAACTCTGAATCAATTGTTTGACCCAGGAAGGTGGTAATTTCTGAATGCTCGCCACGGTTAATCATGCCCAATTCCATGACGCCGGCCACTTCTTGACCAAAGCGCACACAACGAGTGCAATGAATACAACGGGTCATCTCCTGCATGGAGATCAAAGGTCCCACATTCTTATGGAATACCACCCGCTTTTCTTCTTCGTAGCGTGAACTCGATTTACCGTAACCTACAGCCAAATCTTGTAACTGGCACTCGCCACCTTGATCGCAAATAGGGCAATCTAATGGGTGATTAATGAGGAGGAATTCCATTACAGAGCGCTGTGCCTCAACCGCTTTAGCAGAATGCGTAAACACTTTCATCCCCTGCGTAACTGGGGTTGCGCAAGCTGGCAATGGTTTTGGTGCTTTCTCAACCTCTACTAAACACATACGGCAGTTAGCAGCGATAGAAAGCTTCTTGTGATAGCAAAAGTGAGGAACATAAGTGCCGAGCTTAGCCGCGGCGTGCATCACCGTCGAACCTTGCGGAACTTCTACTGACTTACCATCTAATTCGATTTCAACCATGCTCACTTTAAGATGTCCCGTGCTCAATGTCTTATAAAGGTTTTGCAGAATCTAAGCAGCGCTTATGTTCTACGTGATACGCAAATTCATCCATGTAATGCTTCAACATGCCACGTACTGGCATAGCAGCAGCATCACCCAAAGCGCAAATGGTGCGGCCTTGAATATTTGCAGCAACATCGTTGAGTAAATCCAAATCTTCTGGACGACCTTCGCCATGCTCAATCCGATTGACAATGCGCCATAACCAGCCAGTGCCTTCACGACATGGGGTGCATTGACCGCAAGATTCTTCGTGATAGAAATAAGACAGACGCAGCAAGGCTCTCACCATACAACGGGTGTCATTCATCACTATGACTGCGCCAGAACCGAGCATTGAACCTGCTTTGGCGATACTGTCGTAATCCATGGTCAGATCCATCATCTGCTCACCAGGAACTACAGGAGCAGAAGATCCCCCAGGAATAACAGCTTTTAATGCTTTGCCATCACGCATACCACCCGCAAGTTTTAATAAATCAGCAAATGGAGTGCCCAAGGGAATCTCGTAGTTACCTGGGTACATGACGTCGCCAGAAACTGAGAAAATCTTCGTACCGCCGTTATTAGGCTTGCCTAGGTCTAAATAAGCCTGACCGCCAATCGCCATGATGAATGGCACAGCAGCAAATGTTTCGGTATTGTTAATGGTTGTTGGCTTGCCATATAAACCAAAGCTCGCTGGGAACGGCGGCTTAAAGCGAGGCTGACCCTTCTTGCCTTCCAAAGACTCTAAGAGCGCCGTTTCTTCACCGCAGATGTAAGCACCCCATCCTGGAGCAGCGTGCAACTGGAAGTTGAAATCGCTTCCCATAATCTTGTCACCAAGGTATCCAGCAGAACGGGCTTCTTCAAGCGCCTCTTCAAAGCGAGAGTAGGTTTCCCAAATTTCACCATGAATATAGTTGTAGCCTGTAGGAATACCCATGGTGTAAGCACCAATGATCATGCCCTCAATCAAAGCATGTGGGTTGTAGCGCATGATATCGCGGTCTTTAAATGTACCTGGCTCACCTTCATCACTATTACAAACTAAATATTTTTGCCCTGGAAATTGACGGGGCATGAAGCTCCACTTCAATCCGGTAGGGAATCCTGCGCCTCCACGACCGCGCAATGAAGAGGCTTTGAGCTCTGCAATGATGGCATCCGGGGTAATTTTTTCATTAATGATGCGACGCAGCTGTTGATAACCGCCACGACTTTCATAATCTTTTAAGCGCCAGTTCTCGCCATTTAATCCAGCAAGGATTAAAGGTTTAATGTGCCGATCGTGCAAGCTGGTCATGCTGCTTTCCCTTCTGCACGGAGCTCATTTAAGAGCACATCAATTTTTTCTTTGCTCATGAAACTGCACATACGCTTGTTATTCACCAACATGACTGGAGAGTCACCGCAAGCGCCCATGCATTCACCCTCTTTGAGAGTAAAGGTGCCGCAAGGCGTAGTTTCATTAAAACCAATACCCAAAGTTTCTTTTAAGTATGTTGCTGCAGTTTCGCCGTGGGTTAACTGGCAAGGCAAGTTTGTGCAGATCACTAGCTTGTATTTGCCAATAGGCTTGGTGTCATACATATTGTAGAAAGTAGCTACTTCTTCAACCGCAATGGTTGGCATACCCAATATAGTGGCAATTGTTTCGATCACTTCAGGTGATACCCAACCCACTTCAGTTTGGGCTGCAATCAAAGAAGCCATTACCGCCGATTGCTTTTGCTCTGGAGGATATTTCGCGATATTGCGCGCAATATCTGCAAGCGTTTTGTCAGATAGATGAAGAGTTGTTGTCATTAAATAATCCTTGGCACGCTGTATTAGCGGTCAATCTCCCCGAACACAATATCTTGGGTGCCAATAATAGTTACAGCATCGGCCAACATATGGCCACGTGACATCTCATCCATAGCGGAAAGATGGACAAATCCAGGGGCACGAATCTTCATGCGATATGGCTTATTAGCGCCATCAGAAATCAAATAAATACCGAACTCCCCTTTGGGATGCTCAACAGCAGAGTAAGCCTCGCCATCAGGAACATGCATACCTTCGGTAAAGAGTTTGAAGTGATGGATTAACTCTTCCATATTGGTCTTCATATCCACGCGCTTAGGTGGAGCCACTTTATGGTTATCACTCATCACGGGGCCATCGTTTGCTTTTAACCAAGCAACGCACTGTTTGATGATGCGGTTAGATTGACGCATTTCTTCCATGCGAATCAAATAACGATCATATGAATCACCATTCACACCAACTGGAATATCAAAATCGAGCTGGTCGTAGGTTTCATAGGGTTGTTTCTTACGCAAATCCCACTCAATACCAGAGCCACGCAACATAGGGCCTGTAAAACCAAGCTGTAAGGCACGCTCAGGGGTGACAACGCCAATACCTACCAAGCGTTGTTTCCAGATCCGGTTATCCGTCAAGAGATTGCAATACTCATCTACGTTCGCATCAAAGCGGCCAGAGAAATCTTCAATAAAATCGAGCAATGTACCGCTACGGTTTTCATTCAAACGCTTAATAGCAGATGCACTACGAATCTTATTCTTCGTGAACTGTGCCATTTGATCTGGCAAGTCACGGTATACGCCACCTGGACGATAGTAAGCAGCATGCATACGAGCACCCGATACGGCTTCGTACATATCAAAAATATCTTCACGATCACGGAAGGCATATAAGAACACGGCCATTGCACCAACGTCTAGGCCATGACAGCCAATCCACAACAGGTGATTAAGTAAACGGGTTAACTCGTCGAACATTACGCGAATGTATTGAGCGCGCAGAGGAACATCTACTTGTAGCAATTTTTCAATTGCCATCACGTAAGCATGCTCGTTTGACATCATTGAGACGTAATCCAAACGATCCATATAAGGAACGTTCTGAATCCAAGTACGAGTCTCCGCCAACTTCTCAGTTGCGCGATGTAATAAACCAATGTGCGGGTCAGCACGTTGTATTACTTCGCCATCAAGCTCCAGTACTAGGCGCAATACACCGTGCGCTGCAGGATGCTGTGGCCCGAAATTGAGGGTGTAGTTCTTAATTTGTGCCATGACTTAAACCGGTCCTCCGTACTGCTCTTCCCGTACGATGCGTGGCGTAATCTCGCGCGCTTCAATCGTCACAGGCTGATATACCACGCGCTTTAACTCTGGGTCATAACGCATTTCAACGTTGCCAGAGATGGGGAAATCTTTTCTAAATGGATGGCCAATAAAGCCGTAATCAGTCAAGATACGACGCAAATCGTCATGACCTTCAAATAAGATTCCGTAAAGATCAAATGCCTCGCGCTCAAACCAATTTGCCGAACTCCAAACGGGTGTAATCGACGCTACCAGAGGGTAACTATCTTCCGGTGCAAATACGCGAACACGCAAACGCCAGTTATGAGCCAAAGATAAAAGGTGGCTCACTGCAGCAAAGCGCTGACCGCTCCAGGCACCATCACGGAAGTCCTGATAATCAACACCGCACAAATCAATCAATTGCTCAAAAGCCAATGAAGGATCGTCGCGTAACAGCATGGCAGATTCAAAATAGGAATCGGCGTTTACTACAACCGTGACTTCACCTAAAGCAATTTCAATGGATTGCGCGCGCTTACCAAGAACCTTCTCAAGGTTAGCTGCTAATGTAATTAAACGATCTGACATTGCTTAAGCCTTCCGTGCAATCGTGCTGGTGCGAGCGATCTTGGATTGCAACTGAATAATTCCATAGATCAATGCTTCTGCAGTTGGAGGGCAGCCAGGAACATAAATATCGACTGGCACAATACGGTCGCAACCGCGTACTACTGAATAGGAGTTATGGTAATAACCACCGCCGTTAGCACAGGAACCCATCGAAATCACCCAACGAGGTTCTGGCATTTGGTCATACACTTTACGCAGCGCTGGGGCCATCTTGTTACAGAGGGTACCGGCAACAATCATCAAGTCAGATTGACGTGGTGAGGGGCGGAAAACCACGCCAAAACGATCCAAGTCATAACGGGATGCGCCGGCGTGCATCATTTCTACCGCGCAGCAAGCCAGACCAAAGGTCATTGGCCATAAAGAACCATTACGCGTCCAGTTAATTAACTGATCCGCAGTAGTAGTCACAAATCCTTCTTTAAGAACGCCTTCTAATGCCATATCTATCACTCCCAGTCGAGAGCGCCCTTTTTCCAGATATATACAAATCCCACGATGAATTCCAAAAGGAAAATCACCATAGAGGCGTAACCAAACCAACCAATATCACGTAGAGCGACACCCCATGGAAATAGGAATGCAGTTTCTAGGTCAAACAGGATGAAGAGAATGGCAATTAAGTAATAGCGCACGTCGAACTTCATGCGCGCATCTTCGAAAGCTTCAAAACCGCACTCATACGGAGAGAGTTTTTCAGCATCAGGCCGCGAAGGGGCCAAAATTTTTCCGAGGAACATGGGGACTAATCCAACCCCAATACCTACGAGGATAAAAAGCAAAACAGGAAAGTAATTAGCGAGATTCAAAATAGTCCTGTGTTAATTGTCTGAAGCGCCTTATGAATAAACCAAATTATCAATGATTCCTATAGCTCACAAATTGATCTAAAACAAATTACTACTCATTACCACTCAAATTTCTACTTTAAATACATC
>CAIKGX010000256.1 GCA_903827075.1 uncultured beta proteobacterium
GCTATAGCTCAGCTGGGAGAGCGCTTGCATGGCATGCAAGAGGTCAGCGGTTCGATCCCGCTTAGCTCCACCAGTGGTTGCAGAACGATTTTGTTTTAGATGTAGAAGTGACTAGGTCCCCATCGTCTAGAGGCCTAGGACATCACCCTTTCACGGTGAGTACGGGGGTTCGAATCCCCCTGGGGACGCCAGATTTATGGCAGTAGTGTGCAGCAAGATGTAAATGTATTACTCGAAGTTATTTGGAGCGGTAGTTCAGTTGGTTAGAATATCGGCCTGTCACGCCGAGGGTCGCGGGTTCGAGTCCCGTCCGCTCCGCCAAGAATTCAGCTAGTGACAGCTAGCAATACCCAGAGAACCCCTGCTAGTCAGGGGTTTTTTGCTATCCTACCTTTCAATAAAATAACGTAAAAGACAATCTCAGTATGCAGTCCTCATGGAAGTACTCTACGACTCAAAACAGATGAATTAGCCAGTAGAATGAGCAGACTTTTGCCTTATTCCCCGCAATAAGCTTTGACCATTAACAATCGTCGAACCGTAAATCATAGAGGTGCTTAATGGCTTATCTATCCCGCTCTGAAATTAAAGTACTGAGTTTGTCGGCCTTAGGCGGCATCCTTGAGTTTTATGATTTCATCATTTTTATATACTTTGCCCACACCATTGGCACACTTTTTTTTCCACCTACGATGCCGGAGTGGTTAAGTCAGCTTCAAACCTTTTGTATTTTTGCCGCAGGATACTTAGTAAGGCCTGTAGGCGGAATCATCATGGCCCATTTCGGTGATACCCGCGGTCGTAAAAAGATGTTCACACTGAGTATTTTTTTGATGGCTGTTCCCACTCTACTCATTGGGCTAACCCCAACCTATGTCGATATTGGTATTTATGCCCCCATGATTCTTTTAGTCTTGAGAATGTTACAAGGTGCAGCCATCGGTGGAGAGGTCCCAGGTGCCTGGGTTTTCGTATCGGAACATGTGCCCCCGAAATATATTAGTTTTGCTTGCGCCGCTCTTACTGCTGGCCTGACAGGGGGTATTTTTTTAGGCGCGATGATTGCTTTAGCAATCAATACTTATTACAGCCCGGCAGAGATTTTACAAATAGGGTGGCGTATCCCATTTATAGCAGGTGGTGTATTTGGTATTGTGGCGGTGATGCTCAGACAGTGGTTGCACGAGACGCCTGTATTTCAGGCGATGCAAAAAAACATTCTCAGTAGTGAAATTCCGCTAAAACGGGTTTTACGCGAACAAAGACCGGCGGTGATTTTGACTGCTTTAGTAAGTTGGGTTTTGGCTGCCTCAATTGTCACTATGATTTTGATGACGCCTACCTTGCTTCAAAGTTTATTTAAGGTAAGCCCCAAATTAGCTTTAGAGGCAAATAGTTTTGCGACGGTTTCTTTAACGGTTGGCTGCTTAGTATTCGGAGCCTTAGCTGGAAAGTATGGAATAGGGCGGACTATGTTATTTGGATCGACGGGGCTCATTTTGAGCTCCCTCTTTTTATACCAACAGCTGGCCATTTCGCATGAGCATCTGTTTTTACTGTACAGCTTGAATGGGTTTTTTGTTGGTGTGATAGCGCTGGCTCCGACTATTGGGGTCTTGTCTTTCCCACCAGAAGTTCGATTTTCAGGACTATCGTTTTCTTACAACCTGACTTACGCCATATTGGGTGGTCTTACGCCAATCTTTATTAGCTTATTGATTCCCTTTACAACAATGGCACCCGCTTTCTATGTTGCCAGTTTAGGAATGCTCAATTTCGGGATTGGTTTATATTTGCTTAAGAAAAAGTTTTAGATACTTTTTCTCTTCACTTTTGACTGAAGGCAATGATGTCCTTGCTTCCAAGAGGAGTTGGAAAGTGTCTGCAAAAGGCTGCAAACTGTAAATTCAGGCTTATTTCCCACCGTTGAATTACTTTGTTAATGGATTTCATATTTTACCGATCTTAAAAGGTTAAGATAAGCCGTATTGTTCTCGTAAGCACCATCGGAGCCTTTCCATGAAGCCCTTCTATATTGATTACCCTCAAGAGAAGATCGAAGAGCATCAGCATGCCTATCGCTGTGCTTATTGCAAGATTCCAACGACCGTCATTTTTGGTTTATTGGAAAATCATTCCGAGAGTTGTGAGTATCGTTTGAAGCAACATAAATGGGTGCAACTTGAAGCCAAACTGCGGCCCCACAAAGATCGTTTTGATGAACCCTTTACAGATGAGGTGGATTAAATGAAAACATATCCGATTGCACTTGAATTAACAGCATGGGTCGAGTTAGGTATTAATCAATACGAAATTACGATTGATGACAAATCCACTCTGTCAGTAAAGCGCACAGACGATGTGCTGCATACGCGAGAATTGACATCTGCAGAGGCAATCTCATTGATTGAAGCGATTGGCTTGGTCGAAGTTCCGGTGCTGGAGTTCGTCAACACTAAAACCACCAAAGCATCATCTAGCTATGAGCTCATTATTGAGTCAGACCAATCGGGTTCGCTCACTTCAATTTCTGGCTTAGCGCAGTTGATTGAGAAAATAGGGCAGTTTCACTAAGTGGGTTTTAGTAAGTGAGCTTGATATCAGCGCTCGTAATCCGAATGGTGCTGGGATTACGAGCGCTGCGCTTACTTTTGAAGAATGGCTTTAACTAAGCGCAATATATTTTCATCCTCCTCACTTCTGGCTTCTAGAGGAATTTGATCTATTTTATTTTGAGTAAACTCAAATGCCTTAAGTAGGCGCAGATTCATATTGGCAACTTCATGCAAACAATCAACCTGATTTTCCGAAGTATCTAAAAAATACAATTGCTCTAACAGATCCTCAACTACAGAATTGCTCACCATTTCTTGAATGCTATCTTCATCAGCATCAGGCCGAAGTGTATTGAACATAGCGCTTGCATTTAAAAATAATGCATCAATCAGCCTGCTAACACTAGGAGCATTAAATCCACTAGGTTGACATTGCTTAATGACGCCTGTTGAAATTTCCTTAAGAGCATCTGCTTGTGCAAGGAGGTTTGTCATAGCGACCCTTTATTAGGTAAGAAGTGGTGAGTAAAAATGATAAAAAATTTAATAAACGCAATTACGCTCTATAACCTATCAAATGAATAAGACCTTATGGGGAATACCATGTTGATTAGGATCTATAGTCACAAAAAGGTAATTTAGCTACTTTATTGTGACTCAATGACTATTAATTCGAATAAAGCCCCTGAGGGCAGCTCTGGGGGTGTTGAAAGCCTTGCAGTATCAAATTCAGGCATTTGGGATCTTGCCTTTCTTCCGATTATTTTATTCATATTGCTTTTATTAGGATTTGCTGCGGAGGAGATGTCCAAGCCATTTATGGTGGGCACCCCAATTGATTTATCTCTAGATCCCATCAATTTACCGTATTACCTACTGAGAACCATCTTGCGTATGTTTATTGCGCTAGGCTTTTCAGTTGTTTTTGCTTTTGGTTTTGCTTTACTTGCCTCCCGCTCAAAGTCGGCTGAAAAGGTATTGGTACCGATACTGGATATATTGCAATCTATTCCTATTCTCGGGTTTCTATCCATTACGGTTACTGGATTTATTGCCTTATTCCCGGGTAGCTTACTTGGAGTTGAGTGCGCTGCGATTTTTGCCATTTTTACATCTCAAGCATGGAATATGGCCTTTAGTGCCTATCAGAGCTTCAAGACGATTCCTCCGGAGCTAGAGGAGGCATCCAAAATATTCAGACTCTCTCCTTGGCAAAGATTTTGGCGTCTAGATATTCCGATTTCAATGCCAGGAATGCTTTGGAAC
>CAIKGX010000257.1 GCA_903827075.1 uncultured beta proteobacterium
CCATGCAGATCTGCCGGCCAAATGGTGTATTCAATTGCGGGTAAATCAGAAGACTGAATGGATTTCATAATCACTTATTTCAAGGCGGAAAATTTCTTTTCAATATCCGTAATTTGTACGGCACCCGGGAAGCGGCTGCCATCAGTAAAGAAAAGAGTAGGCGTCCCAGTGATTCCATAGGTTTTTGCAAACGCCATATTTTTATCTAGAGGTGTGGTGCAGTCCGCTTTGCCGCTTGGAGTAATGCCGTTAATCATCCAATCGATATATGTCTTTTGAGGGTCTGGAGAGCACCAAATTTGCTTGGATTTTTGTGCAGAGTCTGGTGACAGAATGGGAATGAGATAGGTGTAGATAGTCACATTGTCTAATTGCTGCATTGATTTTTCAAGGCGCTTGCAATAGCCACAATTGGGATCTGAAAATACCGCCAGCTGTCTGCTGCCATTACCGCGTACCACCTTGAGGGCATTTGCTTGAGAAAGATCAGCCCATTTGATGCGATTGAGATCGGATTGTCTTTGCTCGGTGATATTTTTACCGGTAGCAATCTCAATGATTTCGCCTTGAATTAAATACTTGCTAGCAGCATCTGTATAAAACACCTCGTTGCCGACCAGTACTTCATAGACCCCGGGAATAGGCGATGCGGCCACGCTTTTAATCTTGGTATTGGCACCGATCTTTTTTTGCAGATCACTTCTAATTTGGGTTTCGGATTGCGCATGGGCAAAGCCAATGAAAAATACGATCAAAATCGCAAAACTAGCTAAGAGCTTATTCAAAATCAACTTCTCCTAAAGCACGTTCAATGAGGCGCTGTTTAATAAAGTGGCTGCGGTTCACAAGACCAAGCCCCCAGTTGCGAATTTGTCGTTCTGTGCCACTGGTGCCAGAAAATAATTTCTTCAGTTTGTCAGTTGTCCACAAGAGCGCACTGGTATCACCTTGGCGTTGCCGTTCGTAGCGCCGCAAGAGCACTTTGTCATTAGGCAATCTAAAGGATTCGCGTTTACCCAAAATATTGAGTAGGGCAGCTACATCACGCAAGCCTAAATTCAAGCCCTGGCCGGCTAGTGGGTGCATGACATGTGCCGCATCTCCAATGAGGGCGACTTTGGGGTTTTCTTCTGGACCAATAAAGCGGCTGGCGCGAATTTTTCTTAAGGGAAAAGCCGCTGGCACTGAATTGAGGGTCAGGCTACCCAGTTGCTGAGCAATTGCGCCATTGGCTATAGAGGCAAACTTTCCTGACCAGGCTGTCTGATCGAGTTTGAGCAGCTCTGCTGCATTTTCAGGGGAGGTGGACCACACCATCGACACTTGTTTGCTGGGAAGAGGCAACATCGCCACAATATCGCCCCCAGGTAAAAACCATTGGTAAGCAGTTTCTAAATGGACATTTGTAGAGAGCCAGTTGGCAACCACCGCACTTTGAGAGTAGCTTTCTTCGCTTGCAGGAATTCCGAGCGCTGTGCGAATCGGAGAATAAGCCCCATCAGCAGCAACGACCAGTAGCGCCCTAATCAAATCCCCACTTTTGAGTTGCAGCGTTGTTCCAGCAACATCTACAACTACTTTTTCAACGGTATCGGCAAGTCGTTCTAATTTATTCTGGAACCGAGAGGCTTGATCTAGGGTGTGCTCAATGACATTCGATTCACCGATCCAGGCAAGCTGTGGCGTGCCAGATTCAAATGCGGAAAGATGCAGTTGATCCGATTTTTCTCCGCGATCACCAAAAATCCGCATGTCTCTGACCGGCTGCATTCTGCTCTGATCTAGAGCATCCCAAATTTGCAAATGGGCTAGCAATTGTTGTGTACCAGGGGAAAATGCGTAAATCCGTTGACCCCATTGATCACCCTGAGGTGCAGGAGTGAGTTCCCCGAGATCAGGTGAAATTTGGACTGTTTGGAGGCCTAATTGAGCTAGACCTAGTGCGCATGCCTTACCAGCAATGCCTCCGCCGACTACTGCAACATCTACAGTACGGATTTTTGTTGGATTTACTGACGATTTAAGAGAATGGTTTTGGCGAACTTCGGACATAACTCGATGATATCGAAACCCGCCCCTTTACAATATCAATATGTCTTTGAAATGTGGCATCGTCGGCCTGCCTAACGTCGGCAAATCTACCCTATTTAACGCGCTTACCAAGGCTGGAATCGCGGCGGAAAACTATCCTTTCTGCACGATCGAGCCTAATGTGGGCGTGGTTGAGGTTCCAGACCCCCGTCTTGCCGCTCTGGCTGAGATAGTCAAGCCTGAGCGCATCCTGCCCGCAGCTGTCGAGTTTGTCGATATTGCTGGTTTAGTGGCTGGCGCCTCTAAAGGTGAGGGGCTGGGCAATCAATTTTTAGCCAATATTCGCGAAACGGATGCCATTACCCATGTGGTGCGCTGTTTTGAAGATGCCAATGTGATCCACGTTGCCGGAAAAATTGACCCGATATCTGACATAGAAGTCATCGATACCGAGTTAGCCTTATCTGATTTAGCAACTGTTGAAAAAACACTGCATCGCTCAGGTAAGGCTGCAAGGTCGGGTAATGACAAAGAAGCAGCAGCTTTAGTGGCAGTGCTCACTAAGGTTCAGGCCCATTTAGATCAAGCCCAGCCTGTGCGTAGTATGAAGTTGAGTGAAGACGAAAATCTGCTTTTAAAGCCCTTATGTCTTATTACAGCAAAACCAGCGATGTATATCGCCAATGTTAAAGAAGACGGCTTTGCTAATAATCCCCATTTAGATGCTGTCATGCAACACGCAGCTAAAGAAGGCGCTCCAGTCGTAGCGGTTTGCGCGGCGATCGAGGCAGAAATTGCTGATTTGGATGATGCCGACAAGATTGAGTTCTTGGCTGATTTAGGAATGACAGAGTCCGGTTTAGATCGTGTGATTCGTGCGGGCTATAAGCTGCTTGGTTTGCAAACCTACTTTACTGCTGGTGTGAAAGAGGTGCGTGCATGGACTATCCATCAGGGTGATACGGCCCCGCAGGCTGCTGGGGTTATTCATACTGACTTTGAGCGGGGGTTTATTCGAGCACAAACCATTGCTTTTGAGGACTTTGTTCAATTCAAGGGAGAGTCAGGCGCAAAAGAGGCGGGTAAGATGCGCGCTGAAGGCAAAGAGTACATAGTGAAAGACGGCGACGTACTGAACTTTCTCTTTAACGTTTAAAAGACAACGCCCCAATAAAAAAGCCCTTAGTCACAAAGCTAAGGGCTTTTTAGTTTTTAACCCACAAAAACAGGGCTGCAATCCGTCATTAACTCGCTTTAGCAGCCTTTTCAAGGCACTTGGAAATCTCTTCATACCGCTTTAGGGCTGCCTTAGTTGGCACTACTTCTTTCTTGCGACCATCTTCATTGGTGGCCATCTTCACGTAACCCATAGCGCTGAGATTCTTGAGGCGACCATGCAAGGTAGCCTGGGAGCCCAGTTCAGACAATGAAATCAAGTCACCAACCAAAACAGACTGTTTGGCATTGGCACACAACACAATCTTATCTAGCAAACTCTCTTCAATAGAGTCGAGCTTTTTCCCTGGATTCATTCGATCTAGTGCATCGATTAAATTGAGGAAGCGAATGTAGCAGGATGATTTGGTAGCAGTCATTTTTATAGGGAACCTCGATTACGTAATTAGCATTAATATGATCAGTGGAAGCGGAGTATTCCAGATAATGATAAAAATTACCATGATTGACGTCACCAAAAACAAAATAAATGAATGGACTGCGGGCTTCGCATTAAGCGCCTTGCTCTATGCAGTTTTGTTTTATGTCAATTCTTGGCTTACTTCTGATTTTACTTTTGGCTTAGGGGTAAATTGGATCTATTTACCGGCTGGACTTCGACTTTTCCTCACGCTGATATATGGTTTGCCTGGCGCCATTGGGATTGCGTTGGTTTCTTTTCTGATTAGTTATTTCGGGGAATTCCCTCATGAGCTAACTACTTGCATGGGTATTGGGCTTATTTCTGGTTTTGCGCCTTATTTAGCCAGGATTTTTGTGCTTGCTAATGTGAGATTTTCGCCTGATCTGAGCGATTTGAGTTTGCCTAAGCTCATCAGCTGCATCTTGATTTACGCACTCTTAAGCTCTGGATTGCATCAGTGGTGGTTTGCTGTGCGAGGTCTTGAGGAGGCTGGAACAGTAAATCACTTCCTCGCGATGTTTATTGGCGATGTGGCCGGAACTTTACTGCTCATTGCCATCATTAAATATAGCCTTGATTTATTTAGATCAAGGAAGCTCACTTAGCAGTGGGCTAATAGAAGAGTTCATTTAACGCTAGACCTGGGTCGTTTGCACGCATAAACGCTTCGCCAACCAAAAATGCATTCACTTTGTGATCTCGCATGAGCTGAACATCAGAACAGGTCATAATCCCCGATTCTGTTACTAACGTTTTATTCTCCGGAACCATGGATATAAGCGATAGCGTAGTTTGAAGAGTGACTTCAAACGTTTTGAGATTGCGATTGTTAATGCCGAGCAAGGACGTTTTTAATTCCAAGGCTCGCTCTAACTCAAGTGCGTTGTGGGCCTCCACTAGAACGTCTAATCCCAGTTCGTGAGCGCAGGTCTCTAAGTCTTTCATTTGGTTGAGTTCAAGGCAGGCCACAATCAATAAGATCGCATCCGCACCAATAGCTCTGGCTTCATACACTTGGTAGGGATCGATTGTGAAATCTTTCCTGAGAACCGGAATTTGGCATGCCGCGCGGGCTGCCTGTAAATAGGCATTAGCCCCCTGAAAATAATCCCGATCAGTGAGTACGGATAAACATGCAGCGCCGTTCTTTTCGTAGGTTTGAGCGATCTCTGCTGGCACAAAGCGCTCGCGCAAAATACCCTTACTAGGACTTGCCTTTTTAATCTCAGTAATGACGCCTGCTTTTCCTGCGGCAATCTTCTTCTCGATCGATTGGATAAAGCCCCGTGGCTTTAACAAGTCGTTGCGATTATTTTCTTCGGCTTGATCGCGTTGATTGCCTAAAGATATTTTTTTTGAATCTGCGGCAAGCTCAAGCTTTTTGGTGGCAATAATTTTGTCGAGGATATCACTCATGTATAGGTTCAATTATTCTGGGTTGCAGCAACAAAATCATCGAGCTTTTGACGGGCCGCACCCGATGCAATAGCTGCTTGAGCCATCTGAATGCCGCTAGCGATGTCGGCCGCAACATCGGCAACATACAAAACAGCGCCCGCGTTTAGGCAAACAATATCACTGGCTGGACCAGGTTTTTTGTTCAGCACATCCAAAACGATGGCTTTGGATTCTTCTGCATTGGCTACTTTGAAGCTATTACTAGGTGCGGTACTTAGACCGAAGTCTTGAGGGTGAATTTCATATTCGCGAACGGCACCATCTTTTAATTCACCGACAAGAGTGGGGCCTTCAAGAGAAATCTCATCGAGACCATCGCGTCCATAGACCACGAGTGCATGATCCATGCCCATGGCCTGCAATACCCTTGCTTGTATGCCAACGAGATCTGCATGAAACACGCCCATCAGAATTCGCTTGGCATCTGCTGGATTTGTTAGGGGGCCAAGAATATTGAAAATAGTTCGCACGCCTAAATCTTTTCGAATAGGAGCTACATTTTTCATGGCAGGGTGATGGTTTGGGGCAAACATAAAGCCTGCGCCTACTGTAGCAATACAGTGCGCTACTTGTTCTGGTGAAAGATTGAGCTTAACGCCTAGGGCTTCCAAAATATCAGCACTACCGGATTTGCTACTCACACTGCGATTGCCGTGCTTAGCAATCTTTGCGCCGGCCGCTGCGGCGACAAACATGGCCGCAGTAGAG
>CAIKGX010000258.1 GCA_903827075.1 uncultured beta proteobacterium
ATGGCATCAATTTTGTAAAGGGTGAGATTGATGCGGTGATCGGTAATGCGGCCCTGTGGGAAGGTGTAGGTCCGTATGCGATCACTTCGGTCGCCCGAGCCCACTAAGGACTTTCTGGTTTGCGCTTCGAGCTGATGTTTTTCTCGTTCACGGGCATCCATGATGCGAGATACCAGAACCTTCATCGCCTGGTCTCTATTGCGATGTTGGCTACGGTCATCCTGACACTCCACTACCGTACCGGTGGGTAGGTGGGTGATGCGCACTGCAGAATCCGTTTTATTGATATGTTGCCCGCCAGCGCCTGAGGCGCGGAAGGTATCAATGCGTAATTCAGCGGGATTAATTTTGACTGCTTCGAGTTCATCTGCCTCAGGCATCACTGCCACAGTACAGGCAGAGGTATGAATTCTTCCTTGAGTCTCAGTTTGAGGTACGCGTTGCACGCGGTGGCCGCCTGATTCAAACTTGAGACGTGAATAAACAGATTGACCTACTAAACGTAAGACAACCTCTTTGTAGCCACCGAGATCCGATTCAGCGGCATTCACCATTTCTACTTTCCAGCCTTGGCGTTCGGCAAAGCGGGTGTACATGCGCAATAAATCACTCGCGAATAAAGCGCTTTCATCTCCACCTGTTCCGGCACGAATTTCAAGAAACACGTTGCGATCATCGTTAAGGTCTTTGGGAAGTAAGAGTTTTTGCAGAACGTCTTCAAGCGCTTCCATTGTGGCTTGAGCTTGTTTTTGCTCTTCATCGGCAAAATCCTTCATCTCCGGATCTTTGCGCATCTCATCTGCAGCCACAGCATCCGCTTCAGCTTGCTTGTATAAGCCAAATTGCTCGACTACCGTAGCTATATCGGAGTGCTCGCGCGTGAGTTTCCGATAGTTGTCCATGTCTTTGGTGGACTCTTCGGTAGTTAATAAGGAATTGAGTTCGGCTAAGCGTGTATCTAGGTGGTCTAGCTTAGCCCGCATGCTGGGCTTCATTTAATGATCTTCTGGCTTAGAGTGCGAGGCGAATAATTTAGGTAGCAACTTAATCAGGGCGTCACGCTCAGCGCCATTGGAGTGTTGTAAAGCATGCAAAGAGCCATGCAAGAACTTATTGGTTAAGCCCTGAGCTAATGCATTAAGTACTTCTTGAGGGTCATCACCACGCATGAGGTGCTTCATGGCGCGATCTAATTCAAGCTGTCGAAAATGCTCACCTTGCTGTTGAATATCCTGAATGAGCGGTACAGTTTTACGACCTTGCATCCAATGCATGAAGTTACCAACGCGATCTTCAATAATCGCTTCAGCTTGACTTACTGCAGCTTGACGCAAAGAAGCCCCCGTCTGAATCATCACCCCAAGATCATCTACGGTATAGAGATAGATATCATTTAAGCGGGAAATCTCAGGCTCAAAGTCCCGAGGTACCGCTAAGTCAATCATGACCATCGGTTTATGGCGGCGTTGCTTCAGTGCGCTCTCTACCATCCCCAAGCCAATAATGGGAAGTGATGAGGCGGTACTTGAGATGATGATATCGAATTCATGCAATCTGGCAGGGAGTTCAGAAAGCTTAAAAGATTCAGCCTCCACATCTTGCATAGAAATAGAGTCAGCCAATTCTTGTCCGCGTTCAATGGTGCGATTCGCAATAGCTACTGCTTTAGGCTTATGCGCTACAAAGTGAGTGGCACATAAAGTAATCATGTCGCCAGCGCCAATGAAGAGTACGCGCTGATCGGTAATTTTTTCGAAGATGCGTTCTGCTAAGCGAACTGAGGCAGCTGCCATTGAAATGGAGTGGGCGCCAATGTCAGTGGAACCGCGCACTTCCTTTGCGACTGCAAATGTTTTTTGAAAGAGTTGATTCAGATAAGTCCCTAGTACGCCCGCATCATTGGCAGTTCGCACGGCATCTTTCATTTGCCCCAAAATTTGGGTTTCACCAATCACCATAGAATCTAAGCCGCAGGCTACCCTAAAGGCATGGCGTACAGCGTCGGACTGTGGCAGTGAATAGATGTGAGGTTGCAAGCTGCTTGGGGCTAATTTTTGAGTCTTGGCCAACCAGTCAAAAGTCGCTTCATGTAAAAGACTAACTTCATCGGCATCATTTGCGGCGCAGTACAGTTCAGTGCGATTACAAGTCGACAGGATCGTTGCTTCGGGCAGGCCGGCCTGATTCGCGCCAACGAGATGTTGGCGAAGATCGTGTAACGCTTCTTGAAGAAATTCAGGGTCAAAGGCGACTTTTTCCCGAATAGCAACCGGCGCTGTGTGATGATTGATGCCGAGTGTCAACAACTTCATAATGGTGATTATAGAATTGATGACAGCATTAATGGGGGTAGCAATGGGGTTTTTAGCTTTTCTAGTGATTGGTGGCTTATCAGCGGCTTTTGCATGGGCGTTTTACCCAGGCTCAAGAATTGCTAAACCTCAGCTAAAAAAACTGTTGATGGCTATGCTGATTGGCTCAATAGCTGCTCTAGCAGGCTCTTATGTGGGGCAATTCGTGGGATTTTTTCAATCTGGTCAGATGCTAGAGTGGCTTAGTGCCATCTTTGCTTCCTGTGTGGCTGGTTGTTTATATGCTGCTTTAGTTAAATAAATTTAAGTACCTTTACGCCAATCCAAGCCAGAGTGCTAAAGCTCGATTCACTCGAACCATCATTGCATCATTGAGCTCGCCAATGACCGTACCCATTTTTTCTATCCGGATAGACATCAGTTTGTCGATTTGAACTTGGGATGGTTTGCTTAGTCCATTAAGGGGGTTTGGTTCAATATCCAGACGAAATATTGGCGCAGCTATCAGATCACTTGAAATCAAGGCAATTGTCACTGTTGCATGAATATCATTAAATACATTCGATTGGAGTACAAGAGCTGGCCTTGGCTTGCCAAAATCACCCTGCATTGCAACAGTTACTACGTCGCCACGCTTCACGCATCATCCAAATCAGCTAATACATCATCAAGAAAAGACGTTAATTGAGTATCGGCTCGATCAGCTATGGCTACCAATGCAGACTGACGACGACATTCTTCTAAAAACCCCGGTGCTTGGGTATCAGGAACCCAGATTTGGATTGGCCTCAAGCCGGAGTTTCTCAAGGAAAGACGATGTTTTTGGACTCTGATGGCGGTGTTTGAAGGTATTTAAGGCTTTCATTATTTTGTTACATGTAACATTTTACCATGAGCCCATATGAGATGTAATGGGCAAATTTAATTCCTTAATGTAAATAAGTCCATTTCTTCAGTCTTGAGCCTATTAACCCAAACAATAGGCGCCAGACCGTGCTGCACTAGCCATTCATTTGTCTTGGTGAAATGCCTACAACTGGCTTTTGCACCGGGCTCTAGAAAGGGCTGTTTCGTTTTGTAGACTCCTAGTCCTGAAGGGTGTGAGGATTGAAGGATGAGTGGCTTGGTGCCAGATTCAATCAAGGGTAATTTAGATTGGGCATGCC